>JAGLYY010000205.1 GCA_023131935.1 Spirochaetales bacterium
TAGTTGATGTTCCCTTAGATAATCCCACCATACTAATAGTTGTTCCATCCTATTTTAAGCTTAATCCTGATAAAGAAGAAAAGATTACTAATATGCCGTCTCATCCTTGCCCAAGTGATTAAATAGGACTTATGCTACTACTTCAATAAACTATTAATGCAGAAAACATTAAAAACATAAAGTCAAATCTCAAAGAAGCAAAGAGAGTAGGAGAGTGGATTAGAGGATCTAGGTATGGAGGTGGTTCGTGGTTCAAGGTATCTTTCGACATATGAGTTTAATCGAATGGTAAAGTGACCTTTTTAAACCAAATGACGAATAAGACCTAACAAATCGCTGAAGCTGACCTGTGAAAACGATGTCGCTTTTTCATAGGCAGCTTAGCTTAGCCATTAGGTGGCCAAATCAGAAAGGAAACAGAGATTGAAGATTGAAGTGGAAAGGGGGTGATAACAGCTGAAAGGAAATTTTTTCTTCAGAAGGTGAACGTTGTTGAGATTTTTTGTTGCCAACTGCCATTAAGCGGTTGGCTAGGTGAATTACCAATTGAAAGGAGGAAAGAACATGAATACCTTAAAATTAAGTGAGCTTGAGGCCAAGAAACCCCTTGCGGTGGACTCCACAGGGAAGTTCCTCACCTTGAAGGATTTGGAAAAGAAGAAGTCCTATGTTGCTCTTGCCACTCTTGAGCACAAACTACAGCGGGATTTGGTCTTGCGGCGCAACGAGATGGAGCCAGACTATGAAATCTCCATCATAGAAGGAGAAAGGATTACCAGGGCTCAGTTGATGAAGGAGATTAAGGAGGAAACTGCACTTGGGATCGATGCGATTCGTGCTGAGCTCTCCTATCTCTCGGACATCCATGTTGAAATAGCTGGTGAAGCGGTGATGGGGGAAGAGGTGCCCGAGACCATCGACATAGGTCCTTGGCCCCCCAAGGAGTACCGTTGGATTCCAAAGAAATGGTGGCCTATCTTCTTCAGACGCTATGCTGTTTTCGCCGAAGACACAGACACCACGATCACAAATGCTGCAGCTCAGTATAGGAAGAATCACGTGATCCCTTGTTTCCCCGCCAGGAGGATTCTTCCAATCATCTTCACTGGTGCCAACAATACAAGGCCGAATTTTGCGTCAGCCTGCCGTCGTCGGGGGGTCGTGTATATCTCTGGTGTTGGCCACGGTTCGCCAACTATTTACACTGGCTATCGCTACAGTCGGCTGTGGGAGGCATGTAGGTATGACCCTTCTGAGGTGAAGGGAAAGATCATTCACCTACTCAGTTGTAAGACCGCAGGGGAGCTGGGACCAGACTTGGTGAATAAAGGAGCCTGTGCCTACTTCGGGTACATCGAGAACTTCACCATCACTTGGAATTACCCGAATGTCTTTTGGAAGTGTGACTCAACGATCGATCTCTCACTTTGTCGAGGGCTTAATGCAGGACAGGCAGGGCAAGTTACTCTGCGTGTCTATAACGACTGGATCAGGAGGATGCGGGGCATTCACGGCCCCACCGCGACTTGGCTTACTTGGAATCGGGATGCCCTCAGAAGCCCTCTGCATGGGAGACAGTATGGGGACATAAGATGTACACTGCGACGAGTTCCATTCTTTGAAGAACTTGAGGTCGAATTAGCAGAAACCGAAATCGAGGAACTGGAGGCAATGGAGGAGGAAATCCTCGATGTAGGAGCTCTGGTCGCTGATTTGACGGAAGAGAATGAGTGATTCTAGTGAGGGAGGCCGAATATGGGGCCTCCCTCACTAAAGGTTAGAGGAGGGATAGACTAATGAGTACTATTCGACTAAGCGAGACTGAACGGAAAAAGCCTCTGAGCTACGACCCATCTGCTAAGAAATTCCTGTACTTAGCCGACATCCAGAGGGGAAGGGTTTTTCCTCCCCAAGAACTCGATGAGGAGTCGAAGCAAGCGCTGACACTTAAGCGGCTTGAAATGGAGGAACCCTTTTCCATTGAGGCACTTGGAGCCATGGACAAGGAACAGCAGATGGATGAAGTTCGCAAGGGCACCGAGAAGGGAAGAGAAATTGTTCGGGCTGAAATTGCATATCTCGTGGAGACTATTGAAGGAATTAAGCGAGGGGGAATCGTATAAATAGGGGGTCAGTCCTTGACATTGGACAATTTGGCCTAACCACCGGATTAACTCGGACTGCCAAAATAGCTACACTCTTTTGGCAGCCGGTTATAATGTGCTGTCTCATACTTATTTAGGTGGTTAAATAGGACTTATGTTACTACTTCCCCAAACCTATTCTGGTTGGGAATGCATTTTTAATCTTACAGAAGTTCAAACTTCTCCCAATACTGGTGAAGTAGTAATCATTTGTGCGCAAAGAAGAAACTTGAACTATTCAGGGCACATTTGCGCGACTGTTTCAGAGATAGAAACAGATAATCATAATGCAGAATGGAGTCATGGGGAAGTAGTTAAACCCAATAGAATCAGGCGAGAAGTAAGAATTTTCGTTATGCCACATTAATCAGGTGGTGGGCGTATAGCAAATCCCGCAACTTTAGATTTTGGAATCATGTATACCTATCCAGAAATAACACCTAACTAGCGGCTCAACCGGACATTCTTACCTCACACCGGTTAGCCGTGACGTTAAGTACTTAGATTCATTAATCGATTGAAAGGAAGTGATTTAGATGAATAAAGGTAACAATAATTCTTCTAGAGCCGGAAAGACTATCTCAAAATCCTTTTTGCAATTACTTATAGAAAGTGAAATACCGTTTTTGCCTTTTATCATAAAAATCCCTTATCACAGGAGGAAGTATGATGGCTAAATCTAATAAAGAA
>JAGLYY010000206.1 GCA_023131935.1 Spirochaetales bacterium
GCTGCCTATTTCCTGTACAGAGGCCTTGCCTCATAATGAGTGTGGAGAAGTTTATGTGATTTCTCCGACAGAGGCGCCCCGAGAAACTCTTCGTAAACTTTCATGATATCAGGATTCAGGTGGGATTTCCGGATGACACTCTTCTCATCATCAGTGTAGATTCCTTCGATCCTCTTCCGACGGATCTCATCATCGGTACCATAAGGCTGACCACCGCCGGCGATGCATCCCCCCTTACATGCCATTACTTCGATGAAGTGGTAGGGAGGATCCTCCCCCTTCCCCCTGGCATTCCGGATCTTTTCAAGAACACTCTGAACATTGGCAACTCCATGGGCAACCGCGACCCGAACCTTCGTGCCTTTGATATCGATCTCAGCCTCTTTGATGCCATCAGTTCCCCGGACATCATGGAAATTGACATCCTCAAGTTCCTCTTTGGTCACCAGGTGATACGCGGTCCGCAGGGCCGCTTCCATAACACCACCGGTAACACCGAAGATCGTACCGGCTCCACTGTACCGGCCAAGGGGACTATCAGCCTCCTCTGCCGGAAGGGTCTCAAAGTCGATACCCGAAGACTTTATCATCCTGGCAAGTTCCCGTGTCGTAAGAGAAATATCGGTTGCCTGTATCCCCTCCAGCAGCATTGCGTCAGAGCGGCTGATTTCATACTTCTTGGCAGTACAAGGCATGATGGAAACCATAAAGATTTTTTCAGGATCAAGCCCCATCTTCTCCGCCCAGTATGTCTTTGTCATAGCGCTCATCATCTCCTGGGGAGATTTCGCGGTAGAAAAGTTAGGAATCATGTCATTCCAGTACTTCTCCATATAATCTACCCAGGCGGGACAACAGCTGGTAATCAGGGGCAATTCCCCCTCCCCATGGGCAAACCGTTCCACGAACTCAGATGCCTCCTCCATGATGGTGAGGTCCGCTGAAAAGTTGGTATCGAATATGGTATCGAATCCAAGCTTCCTCAAGGAAGCGTAGACCTTTCCGGTAACAACCTCACCCGGTTCGTACCCGAAGGGTTCGCCCAGGGCAACACGGACCGCGGGAGCAATCTGTACTACCGTATGGATTTCCGGGTCCCGAATCGCTTCAAAGACCTCCTCTGTATCATCCCGCTCATAAATTGCGCCGACAGGACAGTGGGCGGAACACTGGCCGCATTTGATACAGGGACTCTCATTGAGGAGTACATCCCCCGCGGGAGCCATCCGGGTCTCTTCACCACGGTTTAAGAACTCCAATGCCCAAACGTTCTGAAGCTGCTGACACACAAGGACACAGCGTCCACAGTTCACACACTTCCAGGGATTGAAAACAATGGAGGGGGTAGATTTATCTATCGGAATGTCCTTAAGCCGTTTCTCAAAAGGTACATCGCGGATTCCGAAGTCAGCCGCAAGGGTCTGCAGTTCACAGTCGCCATTCCGGCCGCACTGCAGGCAGTCGTTGGGATGGGTAGAGAGGATCAGTTCGAGAGTTGTTTTCCGTACTTCGTGGAGTTCCGGATCGTGAGTTATGATCTTCATTCCCTCGGATGCTTCCGCCGCGCAGGCCCGGAGGAGCTTGGGAGATCCTTCAAGTTTCACTACACAGAGACCGCACGCGGCCCAGGGTTCCAAATCTGAATGATAGCAGAGCTTCGGAACCTTGATGTAAGCTTTTTCAGCCGCCTTGAGGATGGTGGTCCCCTCCTCAACCTGAACGGGCTGTCCGTTTATCATAAGGTTTATCATTTTCACCGTTTACTCCTCCTTAACCGACCGCTACCGCGTTGAACTTACAGACGTTGTAACATTCACCGCATTTGATACACTCGACTTGATTGATCAGATGGGGCATCCGCCGCTCGCCGCTGATACAGCCGACAGGACACGCCCGGGCACAGACACCGCAGCCGATACACTTGTCCTCGATAATCTCGTAGCTGATAAGAGATTTACATTTCCCGGCCGGGCATTTCTTCTCTTCGATGTGTTGCCGGTATTCTTCGCCGAAGTAGCGGAGGGTTGAGAGAATAGGATTCGGAGCTGTCTGCCCGAGACCGCAGAGTGAGACCCGCTGCATGGCGTGGCCGATCCTCTTCATCTTCGCGATGTCTTCCATCTCGCCGTTGCCTTTAGAGATTTTATCGAGGATATTGAACAGGGTTTTACCCCCGATTCGGCAGGGAGCACATTTTCCGCAGGATTCATCTACGGTAAATTCAAGATAAAACTTGGAGACATCGACCATACAGTCGCTTTCATCCATTATGATCATTCCGCCGGAACCCATGATCGATCCCAGCTTACCTAGCTGATCATAATCGATAGGGGTATCGAGGTATTCCTCGGTAATCACTCCGCCTGAGGGACCACCGGTCTGAACAGCTTTGAACTTTTTACCACCAGGAACTCCTCCGCCGATGTTGTAGATAATGTCCCGCAGGGTTGTCCCCATGGGAACTTCCACTAGTCCGGAGTTCTGGATTCTACCGGTAAGGGCGAAGACCTTCGTGCCTGTGGAACCCTCCGTTCCGATTTTAGCGAACCAGTCGCCTCCCCGGGTAATGATGACAGGGATGTTGGCCCAGGTTTCAACATTATTGATAACCGTTGGCTTACCCCATAACCCTTTTACCGCGGGGAAGGGAGGGCGTGGTACCGGCATACCCCGTTTCCCCTCGACTGACGCGAGCAGTGCGGTTTCTTCACCGCAGACAAAAGCCCCAGCCCCAAGACGCAGTTCAATATCAAAGGAGAAATCGGTACCGAGAATGTTGTCACCCAGGAGCCCGAGCTCCTTTGCCTGGTCAATCGCCCGGTTCAGCCTGTCGATCGCCAGGGGGTATTCCGCCCGGATATAAATGTAACCCTGATTGGCCCCGACCGTATGTCCGGCAATAGCCATTGATTCGAGAACGCTGTGGGGGTCCCCTTCGAGGACACTCCGGTCCATATAGGCGCCTGGATCTCCCTCATCGGCGTTGCAGACTACATATTTCTGCTTTTCATCTACAACCCTGGAAAATTCCCATTTTCTCCAGGTAGGAAATCCGGCACCGCCTCTGCCCCGAAGTCCCGATTTCTTCATTTCTTCAATAACATCATCGGGGGTCATCTCGAAAAGGACTTTTTCAAGAGCCAGGTATCCGTCACGGGCGATGTACTCAGTTATTTCCTCAGGATTAATGGCCCCGCAATTCCTAAGAACAATTCGAAACTGTTTCTGGTAGAAACTTAAGTCCTTTATCCTTACATTTACTTTACTTTCTTCTTCCCGGTAGCGAAGCCTTTCAACAGGTTTACCTTTTACGATATGTGCCTCGACAATCTCTTCAGCATCCTCCGGGGTTACCTCTACATAAAAGGTTTCATCGGGAAGAATCTTTACCACAGGCCCCACGGCGCAAAACCCGAAACAACCCGATTTTACAACCTGTATATCAGCCATGAGCCCCCTATGCTCTACCGCATGAATAAGCTTTCGGAAGAGGTCGTCCCCTTTATTCGAATCGCACTCTACTCCGCCGCAAACCAGTATATAGTGTTTATACGCCATAATTATGCCTTTCCCCATTCCCGAACGATATCAATAGCCGGCCGGTCATAGACATGCGCGTTTACCAGGGCCTTGCCGAGGATGTGTTTACGCACAATCTTACCCGCGATTGCCGGAGTTACCTGACCATAGATAACAGCAGGCATCCCCGCCATCTGTACCTCAACAGTAGGCTCCGCGTGGTCAAGACCAATCCCGCCCGAGGATTTAAGAATGACATGTTTCAGATCATGTTCCTTAATCTCCTCCTGGAAGGCTTCGAAGGTCTCCCTGGCACCCGAGGCGATTCCACTGGTCCCCATACCGATAGTGATTTGAACTTCCTTTTTTAAAGGATCGCTCATGTCCATTTCCTTCTTTTTATCAGCCCGAAGCTTCTGTAAATCTTCTCTCGTCAGTTTTGCCATATTCTCCTTCCTGTTACCTTCGATTTATCCGTCCCTGTGGGCCGCGATAATTCCTGGAAGCTCCTTTTTCGTGACCTTCCCGTAAACCTTTTCTCCAATGACGATTACCGGCGCGAGGCCGCAGCAGCCAACGCAACGGACAGCTTCGATGGAGAACCGTCCATCATCCGTAACCTGGTTCAGGCCAATACCCAGGATATCTTCCAGTTCCTGGATGAGATCCTCTCCCCCCTTGAGGTAACACGCGGTCCCCATACAGACCTGAATCTGGTTTTTACCAGGTTTTTCCAGCTTAAAGAAGTGATAAAACGTTACGACCCCATAGATCTTCGCCAATGGGACCTCGAGAAGCTCAGCTACTTTCATGGCCGCCTTCCGGGGGATGTACCCGATTTCTTCCTGGACCTTGTGGAGTATCATAATAAGATTGCCCTGTCGGTCCCTCCATTCGTCGATAAATGAAAGCAGGCTATCGGAGAATTCTATTTCCACTTTGGTGTGAACAGACATCTTTCCTCCTCGTATTTACAAAGATGTAATACAATGCGGTTTTTAGGTGTTATTAACTGTAGCGAATTAGAAACTTCTTAGCAACATTTTATTGTCACTTTTATCATTTTCACGAGAATTTTATGATTACTACACTTATTATGACTCTTGTTTTCGTGAATAATATCCTGTATTATCATAAATACTCAAGTTAGATAAAGCATATTCGGTATTTCTCTAACGATTGAGTATCCCGTTCGTCAGAGATGAGAGGTATAGCTATGTTTTTCACGGGTTTTTCCGCTATAAGATTGATTTATTGATAAGCATAAGTTATTGTGTGTTGAGTTTTTGTGAAAATGATTACATTAAACCTGGAGAATATAAATGAATAAAGATTTAATTTTACGCTTATCGAAGTATAAACGGTTGTTGCATAAACTCAAAGCCCTGGGACTGGAACGGGTGTTCTCCAACAATCTTGGAGATGCCATTGGAGTAGCCCCGGCATTAGTGCGGAAGGATTTCTCCCTGCTGAACCTGACAGGGAACAAGCGTGGTGGATATGAGATCGAAATGCTCATTACCCATCTTGATAAATTACTCGGCAGGGACAAACCAAAAAATGTTGTCGTAGTCGGCTGCGGCAGGATCGGTCAGGCTCTTATGCGGTATGATGATTTCAATCGGGAGGGACTTCAGATTGTCGCCGGCTTCGACATTAAGCCGGAAGAAGCCCGGAAAAATGTAAAAGTGCCGATATATCATGTTGACGAGCTATCCGATTTTGTAAAGAAAAATAAAATCCGGGTTGGTATCATCACAGTCCCTGACTCAGCAGCTACCGAAGTATTGGATATCCTTATCTCCTCCGGGGCCCGGGGAATCCTCAATTTTTCCGGTGTCGAACT
>JAGLYY010000207.1 GCA_023131935.1 Spirochaetales bacterium
GGCGAGGGTTTTCCGACAGTTCATATCTTTCTCTACGCGCCATTTCTTCCTGTGAAGCACTATTATTTTGAAGTACAAAAATATCGACTTTGAACATAGTTGCAAGATGAATTAAATTGAAGGATGAACGGCGTTGAATCGCATCTCGTACCATGTCTGCATCGATATAAAATGTTGTTTCAAGCGCTCTCACAAGAGGTGCGATATGTTGAGGTTTGAGATCCGCGACCATATCTACATCCTGGGTTGCTCTGGGAACTCCATGAAGAGAGCTTGCCAATGAGCCTCCTACCAAGTAAGGAATTTGAAAGCGCTCAAATACTTCAGCAATGAGTCGCGTAATTTGGACAGGTTCAGCAAGATCCATATCAATAACCTTTTTTTTCAGGGTCCCAGTCAAACACGCGAATCATCGTCTCTCTATTTAACCAGAGACCTGCTAAACGAAGTCTTTGCTCCCGCTGTGAGATCTTTCCATACTGTTTTCGAATGCGGGCCAGAGCAAGCTGTTGAACTGCCTTATTGAGTTCGTTAACCCGCTGCATCTTCTCTCGGGGTGTCATACTTCGATAGCCGGCGATCAAAATCTTCTGTATATGAAGAGGAGTATCGTTTATTTGAGCTTTCATGTAGGCCTCCGGAGAAGTACATAATATTGCAAGAAAAGCAGCATTTTGTCTTGGAGTTTATCAAACTCCGACCTCTCAAGCAAGACTTACCCGAACCTTTTGAAGAAGCAGAATCTGACTGGAACCAAGAAGAATATATCTTGACTCGGGAAACCTGTCGTATACGGCTTTGATTGATTCTATAAGTCGGGGACTTTTCTGTACTTCATATAGAACGGCGGATGGGTATAAGCTATTCCACTGGACTGCCGAAAGAGATGTATATTGGGGCCGAAAAACAGGATCTTCAAGCGAAATATATTCGTATTCTTTAAAACAGTGCTTTGCCAGCGTGGTTTTTCCAGTCTGGCGGGCGCCTGTAAGAACAATGATTCTCCCGAATTTCGATCCTGCCTTTTTTTGGATATATTCTGTAATGGCCCTGTTTTTCACCCTCTATAACCCTATATGGCGTAAAATGCATCATACATGTTGTATTTTACGCCATAAATCAATAACCACTTTTATTCCTTTGATTTCTCAAAGGAATTGCACTATTAATATAATCTATGGAGTTACCTTTCAGATTTGTCTAAATCCTTAATATTAAATGGTTGGCTTCTTTATTTATCCTTTCACATCTTTATTTTACTTTTTCAACAGTTCAAAAAGCATTACCGGGTATATTTCCACCCCCTGTCTCGTTGAAAAAGGTTCATTATGAACCATTTAAGAGGAGGAGCTGTTCTACACGAACTACTTGGAGTAATTCGAAGAGAATGTTCACATATTCGAAGCCTTGGACTTTATCGCTGAGCTTACCCAGCATGTACCATCAAATGGTGTGCATCTGATTCGCTGCTACGGGTTATACACATCCCGCACCAAGGGCTGCTGGATCAATTCCGCAACAATTATGCCATATTTAAAGCGGCATTTTGTCTCTGGATAGACTGTTTGTCGCCGGATTGCGCGGAAATCCACGGTTTCACTCCTCCAACATGTTGCATTCCGAGATAACTTTTACTATCATTTCATTATGTTATTATTAGATTTTTTAGTAACGTATGGGGATTTGATCGATGACGCTCAATGGGTCTTTATGATTATTATGACAGCCTACAATTTTGATTATGCAAAGGAACGGAGAAAACGATATTGGTTTAAAGAACCACACAGGCTTAATGGTGTTATCATCCGAGAGGAAGGAGATAATCGAAAGTTACCTAAATATGTTCTCAACACAAGAAGGTAAACAGGTTTTTTCCCATCTTCTTATTGTAATTTTAAGGCTACATTCAATCGATCCCTATTTTAAACCATTGATCAAAGAAAGAAACAGTAATGTAAACAATTCCCTCAAAGCTAATCTTCCACCGGAGGTTTCTTCATCTATCTATAAGACTGTTCTGCTCATTTTCAGAATGATCGATCATCAAGATTTTTTTCCCAAAAATCCGCTTCCATAGGGAATCATTTTAATTATTCCTTATATATTGTTTTTTTATCTTTTTTTTATCGTTTCTCCCATTCAGTACAATCATTGGGAAACAAAGTTCTTTTATTAGGAATCATTTCATAGAATCTTTCCCAAGTTTTTTTAGTTTTTACAATATTTGCACACGGTAGATATATCTCGTTCGGTTTACTTTCATTTCTATATAGCCCATCTAAAGTATTTGAATATTTTTTATTTTTCTTATAGTATTTACAGGTTTTACACCATTTTAATGATTTAATTCTTTTATGTTCTTCATCTATTTTATCCTCTCTTTCTTTAATTACTTTTTTCATCTTTCCATTTGTTCTGTGAAACACTTTTCTTTCGATAAAGTAAAACATGATAAAAAAACCTGCAATAAAATCAATTACTCCCCAAACATCTCTATCCAAATGAATCGGTATTATTGGGTTAAATATTACTGCAATAGCTCCAAAAATAATTGGATATTTGCTTTTAGGATTTGCATAATATCCTTCTTGATTTAGTAAAGTAATTAATGCAAAGTATCCACAGAAAATAAACACTAATCCCCTTAACAAGATGTAAAATGAATACTCCCCTTCGTAAAACGGAGCATAGAATAATAATCCAGGAATAACTAAATAAACTATTTCTAAAAAAAACTTTGCTGCTCTATTTTGTACAGTCATACTCTCTTTTATCTCCTTTTTATCTTAAGTCTCATATTTGTTTATTATATAAAATACTAAACTTTAAAAACATAACGCTCTGCTGAGGGGCACGCGGTTTTTTGCGCGTCTCTCCCAGTAGATTTTTAGCAGCTTTGAACGACTTCACGATAGAGCTCATTTAATCCAAAGGTGCGCGCGATAAATCCAAGTGAATATAACGTCGAAAAATATGCCTGTTCTACTAGTTGCATATGCATTTCTCGCTGCTGAGCAGAAGGTACACCCGATAGGTTGAAACTGATATCCGGCTGAACGCCACCGTAAATCTGCATTATGTGCGAGTAATTTGCATGAATATAGCCAGAAAATGCCTTATATATGTTTGAGATTCTGGTACGAGTTGCTTCATCTTGATTGAAGCCAGTTAATGCTCGGACCATTGCGCTGTGTATCTTTTTAGTTGGGACATGTTCCGTTTCAATATTCAAATAACCATCGATATTTGTTTCAAAGAATGCTTTAATGAATTTGTTGACATTACTTGAAGTCTTAGGATACTGCTCAAGTATAAAGTAAATCTCCGCTGAGCAATCGCTGACACAACGATAAATTGCTCCCATGTCAATTAACAAACCGTTCTTACACAGTAGATACAGCGACTTGCTGCCTTGAGCCGCTCTGATAGCTTTTAGAACTGCAACAACTTCGACGCTTTGATTTGTGTATTCGAATACTTCTTTTTCTGGAATCCAAACTGGTTCACCGATTGCCTATATTCGAAGCCTTTCAGTGATTGAAAATAGTTTTTCTAAGTCCACTATCTATCCTTTGCTGCTAACTACCTTTTGAACTGCGCCCAGTCCAAAAGACATGTTATGTCTTGTTTTAAATTACAATCTTTTTATTACTAAATCTTATCTAAAACTCTATCTAATCTTACAAGTTCATCACCACTACATTCATCCCATAATTTATCAAAAGCTAAAGCCTTCTTTAGTATCTTTTTTAAATCTAATACATCACCCGATCTAGTCACCACCATCTCTCCTAATATCTCTCCAGTACATTCCTTGTGAACAATATTACATATATCTTCTAGTAATTTTATGAACTTTTTATCTTCAAATTTGGGGAAATTTCCTAATATTTTTCCAGACAAAAATATTTCTTTATCATAATGGGCTAATATTTTATTCCTAGCAATTTTAATATGTTTTCTAAATTGTTTAATTTCCTCATTTATTTTATTCAATTCAATAATAATATCAGATTGCCAATTAACGCTTTCAATAATATTTCCAATTGTAAAATTTTCATATTTTTCATTTATACTCATTGCTGGATCTGTAATTTTCGCCATTTCCAGAAGAAGGTATTCATTGATAACTATATTCAAATCTAAAAAAAAGTATTTTGCAGTTTTTCCCAATAATCTGGTTGATTCTTTATCTTCGAATAATTCTTGTTGGATATGATGTATAGTTTTCAGGAAAACAACATAATTAGAAAACTCTTTAATCATTTTAATAGTTTTACTATCTTTTGGATCTTTTTTAACCATAACACTTCTTTTTCGTACAGTACTCAATGCATCCGGAATATCTTCTCCTTCTTCTTTCATCCATTTTATTGTTTCTAATACTACTTTCTCTAATTCTCCAAGTACCTCAACCGCTTTTTCTCCATGCGCTGCTAAAGAAGGGAATTCAGCACATCTGGCAACATGTGTTCCATCCTCTTCTGACCATTCTACTCTATATGTGTATTTTTCTACTATTTCTTCAATACTCATTGTCTAAAGCCGCCTTCTTCAATATGGCTTTCTAAACCATTTTTACCTGGTATGGTTTTGCCATTTTCCCATCCTTCTGTATATTTATTCTTGGATCTCCTCTCCATGGCATTTTAAAATATGGTGACTTCCAGAAATCCTGGGATTTCTAAAATATGTTTGACACAAGCTCAATAAGTCATGAAATTTAACATTTTTTGGATTACCAAAAATCTTTTTACCCATATATCTTTGTATACTAACACATATGCTATCACTTTTCAACTAATCGAATAAGTCGAAACTGAGCAACCACATTTAGACCTGAAAAATAATTCTTCCAAAATAATCAGGATCCCAACCTTCCACCAATCGTTTCCTTCTTATGCTTAACTTGGATGCCAAGCCAAATGCATTTGCTCTGTAAGTCGAAATTCTACATGTCTATCATGCTTTGAAGCAGTATAACTTTCAGCCCTGTTATTTATAATGAAGTTTAATAAGTGAGAAGAAGGAAATATGCTGTAGGGGGCGGTTAAAATACTACAAGGCACTAACCATCCCAATTTCCCCAGGGGAAAATTTCAGTGTTTTGACATTAAATAAGCCTCATGCTACCGAAACAGCCCCCTGCAATAATATCGTGAGCGCAAATCCCGTACATTTCGAGACCTGCGAGCCGTTTAAAGATTCGTTTTTTAAAATAGTTAAATATACAGTAGTTTCTGTTTGGCTGAAATTGAGAATTTCAAAGTGTTTCAAAATATCTTCCATGCCCCTCATAAATTCTCCCGAACTGATTTTTTTCCATTATTATGCAGAAACAGTAATACAAAGGTCATTACCATTAATCCTACAAAGACAAGTATTACATTCATACCGCCTTGAAGAGTTGATAAATCGGCAAAAATACCGATCGCTGAGGGGCCGAGCATCCCCCCGATTCCCGCGAAGGTAAAAAGGATTCCAAACCTTTTAGCAGTCATTTCCCGCGATTCCCGGGAAACCCGCGCGCAGATTGCCGGGAATAGTGTTGAAATGAAGAATCCGGCTATAGGAATAGCTATGAATAATGATGGACTTCCATATATACCCAAAACCAGGAGACCGCCGGCAATAAGGCTTTGGCTTATCATCCCCAAGAGGGAACCGGTAATTTTTGTGAAGAAGCTCCCAAGAAACCTTCCAGTCATAATGCATCCAAAAAAGACCGATTGAAAAACCGCCGCGGTTTCCGGCTGGAGACCCTTGACCTCGGAACCATAAGTAAGCATCCAAGAGGCGATTCCAATTTCAAGGGAAACGTAGATCGCAATCCCGATACAATAAATGGGCATCCCGTCTCCAAAGAATAGTTTCAGAAAATAAGCACAACCCGCGGTTTCTTCCCTCTTGTTATAATGGTCTTTGGGAATGTTTAAAACGAGATACACAAAGAGGGCCACTGCAAAGGCAGCACAGCCGATATAAAGCATCCGCCAATTAATATCAATTGAAAGCAGTTTTCCGGAAACCGCGGGGCTGATCATCGCGCCAAGACTATGACAAAACCCCGCGAGAAGTAGAAAACGGGATGATTCTTTGTGATCGAGATACATTTCAGGGATAATCGCGTTCCCGGAGACCTCGTAAAACCCTAAGCCCGCGCCCATGATGAAAAATCCTATATAGAGGAACAGAGATAATGAAGATAAAACCACAATTCCCGAGCCTGCCACGAGCATCGCGGTACCGGAGATCAGGTTCCTTCTATTGCCAAGCTGCTTTGAGAATAATGAGGATATTACGATTCCAGCCTGTTTTGAACATCTCGTCCGATTTTGAACCTATTCGGCATAATTTGATACACAACCGCATTGCTATTGGGATATTAAGCTCTTTTATAACCATCAACAAGCGTTATTTCTTTGATTTCTCGAGGGAATTGCACTATTAATATAATCTGTGGAGTAATATAATCTATGGAGGGTCCTTTCATGAGAAAGCAATATATAATTTCATCGCTTATCATCCTGCTCATAACCATGACGGTGGTGCCCCTTTTCGCTGATGACCAGGAGATCCTCATCATCAACAAAACGGGATATGACGGACATTTTCTCTACCTGTCACCACAATCTTCAGATTCATGGAAAGAGGATGTCCTGGGAGATCAGATCCTGGCAAACGGCGACAGAATTACCATCACCATAACAGGCTACGGCGATGAGTGCATCTTCGATGTTAAATTAGAGGACCAGGATGGCGATACCTACACGAAATTTGGCCTGAATATATGTGATATGGGTAAAATTGTTTTTACCCTAGAAGACATTGATGTAGACTCGGAATATGACGGGATGCAGGATTTTACACTGATCAACAATATCGGTTTCATGATCTTTGAAATCTATGTTTCCCCCGAGACTTCGGACGATTGGGAGGAAAATATTCTCGGAGATGATATCCTCGAACCGGGCGAGGAGTACAACATCACTTTTACCGGTTATGATGAGTGTATCTTCGATATCATGATCGTAGATGAGGATGGAGACACCTATACAAAGATGGGAATAGATCTTTGCTCCGACTACGAAGTGATATTCACCCTGGATGACCTCGATTAAATATCCTCACTCCACTCCAAGGGTAACTAACAGGGGCAGGTGATCAGAATACCCTCTCATCGTCTCCCTGCTCCAGCCGCGGGGATACCCCCGGCTGGTGAGCATAAAATCCCTGGATACAACGGTGAAACCTTCAAACCAGAGCCCCTCCCGGTCAAAAAGACCGGCGGATAACAGGGCATGATCAATGGTTTCCCATTTGCCGTCCCAGACATAACTGCCGGGACCCCGGTAGTCGTACCAGGGGGAGAAAAGCACTACCCGCCCGTCATGATATCCCGCAGCCGCCGGATCATCGGTCAGGTATAAAGCGCCATCATCCGGTCCGGCCGCCAGGGTATTCGGTCGAAGGGCTGTTTCATAGGCCCCTTCAACCCTCTCATATTCATCATGACTCTCATTCAAATCTCCAACCACCAGGATGTCCAGCCCCGGGTTATCCCCAAGTTTCTCAGCGATGATGCCGGAAATGGTAACCGCTGCCCATCGACGCTGCTCTTCAGTAACGAAAGCTCCCCCGGATTTCGATTTCCAGTGGTTATTGATCAAAAGGAGCTCATGTCCCCGGCAGGAAAAGGTCAGCTCCTGGATGTATCTGCCCCTTTCGGAAGCAACAGGCAGGTGACAACGGATATCGGTAAGGGGAAATCTACTTAAAACCGCTGTCTGTACTGCCGCCCCTGGGGCAGGTACCAATACAGCCTCCACATAGCCCATTCCCCGGAGATAATCCTCCTGCAGGGCTGTAAGCGCCCGAAGAGATTCAACCTCCTGCAGGGCAAGGATATCGGGTCCCCTTGGAAGAGCGCGCTGAATAACTTCGGAGATGGCCGAAAGACGGCCATGATAATGGACATCGGTCCAACCGCCGCTCCCCGGGTCGAATTCCGCGTACTCAGTGCCATCATCCACATCGTCAAATAGATTCTGCACATTGTAAGACATTATGGTGATTTGGCGGTTTGTATCGAAGAGCAATTCGCAGCATACCGCCGAACTAAGAACCGCTGCTCCGAGGAGCAGCAGGTATGATTTATGAAGGTGAAAACGGGCCATCCCTCCCCCCTTTCTGATTTTTTTTTGAAAGGGCAGCAGAAACAGGCCCTTTCTTATCTCTCAGAAAGAAAAGACAGGATTTTATACTCTTCCGCTTCAAATCCGGCGGCAGAGGGGGAAAAAGATTTTCCCGTTACCTGCTCGTATGCCTGGATGTACCGGAGAGCAACTTCGATCCGTATCTCTTCGGGAATTTCGGGCGGCTCCCCCTGCCCCATGAATCCCTGTTCCATAAGCCACTGCCGAAGGTACTCTTTGTCCAGTTTGCGTTGTTTTTCCCCTCTTTCAAAAAGCTCTTCATAGGAATCGGCAAACCAGTATCTGCTGGAATCGGGGGTATGTATCTCATCGACAAGATAGAGTTCACCATCCAGGGTCCCGAATTCATACTTCGTATCCACAAGGATGAGTCCCCGGGCCGCCGCTTTTTCGGTGCCCCGGGCAAAAAGTTTTAAGGAAACCTCCTCTACCCTCCTCCAGAGGGCCTCTTCCACAAGACCCTGCCGAACAATCTCAACCGAAGAGATCGGTTCATCATGTTTACCCATTTCAGCTTTTGTGCTGGGGGTGATGACAGGCAGATCGAAACGCTGATTCATTCGAAGGCCATCCGGCAGAGTAATTCCTGAAACTGCCTTG
This sequence comes from Spirochaetales bacterium, assembly GCA_023131935.1. Taxonomy (GTDB): domain Bacteria; phylum Spirochaetota; class Spirochaetia; order JAGLYY01; family JAGLYY01; genus JAGLYY01. The sequence continues at coordinate 8,817 of JAGLYY010000207.1, forward strand.
CCAGCCTGATAATCCCGCCAGGCCGAACCGGTGATATATCCCCGTACAATCACCTCAATAGGCAGGACATTGCACTTCCGCACCAACATTGACCTGCCGGAAACCTGTTTTACCAGGTGGTTCCTGCAGATATCCCCGGTTTCTTTAAGCCAGTGAATCGTAAGCTCGTTAAGGACCTGTCCTTTACAGGGAATTGTCGAAAGGACCCGGTCAAAAGCGGATATCCTGTCGGAGGTGATAATGAGCAGCTCATCTTTTAAATCGATAATATCCCGGACTTTCCCTTTAATGAGGGGAAACCCGCCGGGCAATATCTCTTCAGAGAGACCGCCGAAGGTTTTTGCTAACAGTGATCTTACCGTTTCGCGCATTACAGTCCTAACTCTTCCCGCTTTGAAATAACCCTGGAAACAAGTCCGTACTTTTTTGCCTCTCCGGCGCTCATCCAGAAGTCCCGGTCGGTGTCCTTTTCCACCTGTTCGATGGAAACACCCGTTTCATCGGAAATCAGTTTGTTGATTTTCAGCCGAAGTTTTTCCAGTTCCCGGGCGTGGATTTCTATCTCCGTAGCGACTCCCCGGATGCCGCTTAAAGGCTGGTGAATCAGGTAATGGGAGTTGGGCAGGCCAATGCGGTGCTTCTTCGAGGCCCCGAGCAGGATGATCGCCCCCGCGCTCGCGACGAGACCCATACCGATAGCATAAACATCAGGTTTCACAAAACGCATCATATCAAAAACAGCAAACCCGGCGTCCGCGTCCCCTCCGGGAGAATCGATAAAAATCTTGATCGGATCATCCGAGGCTGCTTCGAGGAGAATGAGCTGTTTTATCACCTTTTCGGCGAGCTCTTTGTTGATCTCCCCCGATAGAACGATTGTCCTGGTTGCAAGCAGCTTTTCTAATAGATAATCCTGCTTATCTTTCTTATCTTCCGATCCCTCTTCATTTTGAAGGTATGGAAATCTGTTCATCTGTTAGCTCCCTTGTCATCCCTGTGTATCATGAGAAAAATGGTAATGTCAAATAGATATCCGTAATATACTACTTAATCACCTTGCCAAACCATCGAATCCTGATACAATCTTAAGAATATATGAAAGCTGCGTTTGTTTCCATTGTAGGAAGACCTTCCGCGGGGAAATCCACCCTGTTGAATAAAATGTGCGGATATAAAGTCTCTATTACCGCCTCTGTCCCCCAGACTACCCGAAATAAAATTCGGGGAATCGTTAACAGGGAGGAGGGACAGATCGTCTTCATTGATACCCCGGGGTTCCATCATAATGACCGGAAATTCAACATCATGCTCAAGGATGTGGTGAGATCCTCCCTTAAAGAGGCAGATCTTGTGCTCTATGTCCTCGACACAACCCGCAAACCGGGAATTGAAGAACAGGACCTCGTCGAGCTGTTGAAAGATCACCGGGACCGTATCATCATCGCCCTGAATAAAGTGGACCACTCTCATAGCGCCGTGGAGGAAGTTACCGCTTTTATTACTGAAAACCTTCCTGAGGTCCGGTGGGTACAGACTTCCGCGGTTACCGGAGAAGGGCTTGATGAGCTGCTCTCCGGCATTTACAGCTTATCTCCTGAGGGGGAACAGATGTATCCCGACGATTTCTACACCGATCAAGACCCGGAATTCCGGGTATCGGAAATTATTCGTGAAAAGGCGATAGTCCGGACCAGGGAAGAAGTCCCCCACGCCCTGTATGTGGACATTGCAGACATGGAGGTTAATGAGGACACCCTCTGGATTCGGGCATTCCTTACAGTTGAACGTGAATCCCAGAAGGGTATTCTTGTTGGCAGAGGGGGGCAGGTAATAAAAGAGATCCGTCAGGCAGCCCAGAAAGAGATAAAGGGGCTTTTCCCCTACAAGATACATTTGGACCTCAGGGTTAAGGTGAACCCGAAATGGCGAAAACATGATGGGGTAATCCGCCGCCTGCTCGGTTAATTGGAAAATCCGGCTGAATCCTG
>JAGLYY010000208.1 GCA_023131935.1 Spirochaetales bacterium
ACATGCTACCCTTGCAGATGTAGCAACAGATCAGCTTGCAACTGTCAATGGATATACACAAAACGATAAAACATTGGCCAATAAAGTATTAACTGAAGACGATGTAAACAATAAAGCTAAAATGGTATGTGATGATGTTTCTTGGACAGCGTCAGGAGGAAGTTTCGGGCCAACGGGAGCCGCCATAATCTTAGATTTTTCTGCTGTAAGCGAAACAGAATTCTTCATTACAGAAATAGACCGAACGTTTACAGGTGGTTCTACTCATTGGGCAAATGGAGATATTGGGACCACATTTGACGAAACGGATGACTTGAGCTTAGTTGCTTCGGCTACGGGTCAATATTGTGGAATATCTTTTACAGATATTGGCACGGTTCTGGTTGCAGGCGGGCGATATAGATTGCAATACGATTATTCCGAATCCACAGCAGGTTTTGAGTTTAAAATAAACGGCGCAGCTCTTCAGACTTTAGGTGATGCGGTTACTGGGACAGCACAGACAATAGACTTCGTGGCGGATGAATCTTTCGCAGCCGCTCATGAACTGAGGATATATTCAAAGACAGGTGCAGCGGCGGCAGGTGATTTCGATAACTTCTCGCTAAAAGAGATCGCTACGGTTGTTGGTTGTTCTGATTATGGAACGGATTATACTATCAACGAGAACTCAAGTTTTTTGATTAAAGATATTGAGATTGCAATATCATAAGGTAGATTATGGCATCAGGAACATATTATCCAGCAGTAAGCGGAGATGACGGCCACTGGGTACCGGCGGATTTTCAAAATACACTTACTCAAATGTATTTTGGTATGTTTCTTGAAGGTATTGGTACTTTTATTCGATGTCCAAATATAACAATTCCACAAGGTTCTACTATAACAAGTGCTTATATTCGGTTCACGGCTTACTCTTCATTGTCATCGACGGTTGTCAATGTTAATGTTTATTTTAATGATGTAGATGATGCAATTGCTCCGACATCTTCAAGCGAAGGAGATGCTCTTTCTTTAACTTCTCCAATAACATGGAATGGTGTCGAAGCGTGGACGGACGGCATTCAGTATGATACTCCAAGTCTTGCCTCTATATTACAGAGTGTCATAAATCGAACAGGATGGAGTAGTGGAAACGCATTACAGATTGTAATAAAAGATAACGGAAGTTCTGGGGATTATAGATATCGTTCGGCGTCCACAATTGACTATCTTTCAGGTGCAGAAAAGGCTGAATTACATGTTGCGTGGGTTACTGATACCGAAATTACACTTCCAAATCCCTTTTTGGCCACGGCATCACTTCAGTCCAACATCCAAATCGAGATTGTCCCCGGCCCATTGCAAGCCGAAACATCTATGTCAATAGGCGAACCATTTTGGGGAACTTTTATTGAACTTCCTTCTCCCTTCGCGGCACAAAGTTTATTACAGGCCAAAACGGGTCTTGAAATAACAATTACCCCACTTATAGTACAAACTAATTTACAAAGTAATATTCAAATTGAATTAGTTCCGCCTGCTTTTGCAGTTCAAAGCGAAATGTCTGTTGGTGAAATTTGGTGTGGTGTAATTCTTTTTTTGCCGAATGCATTTGAAGCAATTAATAGTGGACAGTGTGATGTTAATCTTTATTTTCAAAGAGTAACAAAAATTATTAGTCCATTAGGAGATCAATCTCAAACTAATATAATTAATTCTTTCGGAGAACAAGCTCAGAACGTTATCTCTGTTGCATTAGGATTAGAGAATAAACAACTAACAAAATTAGATTTAAGCCCTGGTGTTCAAGAAATTCAAAAGTTTCTATTACGATTATGCGAAGGGGATCCCTTTATATCTCTACAATCACTGAAAAATCAATTTGTTTATGATAAGCGAGAAATTCAAAAAGTTCTTAATACAATATCTAATTCAGTAGAGAGTATACAAGCAATATCCCAAACAATTTCTTTAGGGGATGTCGCTTCGTTACAAAAACTTTTGTTAGAAATAGCAGAAAAAGATTATGTTTTGGGCCAACAAAACTTATTACAAAGTTTAGAGAATTTGGGTGCGTCCTATTTTTCTGTAGAATATGATGTTTTATTAGATGGGGTTTCAATTAAGAAAAATACAACAGATGTTATAATTTCATATAGAGAAGATTCGGTTCATAATTCGATTAGCATTAGATCTGCAGATAAAGAATTATTTTGGAAATGTGACCCCCTTGTAAATGAGGGAATTTCTCGTATTGAAGTTCGAATTGGCACAAGACAAATATATTTTTTGCTTGAAAAACGAACTGGGGATGAAAAGGTATTTTCGTTTTGGGGAAGGAGCATATCCGCCAGAGAAGATACTCCGTATGCCGAAGATTTAGATTATTCTCTTGATGAGCCTAAATCTGCTAAAGCTGTTGTTGAGGAAATACTTATAGTAAGTTCTTTAGATTGGCAGTGTGATGATTGGATATTACCAACATCTTTTGAATTTGAAGGAACTCCTATGGAAGGTATTTCGCAAATTGTTAATGCGATTGGCGCTATTGTAAGATGTAAAGACGATGGAACAATTCTTGTAAGACAAAGATTTCCAGTTCGGCCAATTAATATGAATGGGGCCGATGTTGCTGTTAGTTATGATAGGTCACATCTTACAAGACTTGATTATGAAAATTATAAAGGTCTTCAATATAATGCTGTTGAGGTTGTAGGGTTTACTGACGATGTGGGATTGCCGGATATGGCCGTTGAAGAAAGTTCGCCCGTTATGGGAGATAATGTTCATGTCAGGGTTTATTGGGCAGGAAACAAACCCTCTGGTGGGATTGCTACTTATGTGACAGATGGAAATATAAATATTCTTGGCGAAGAAACATCTGAAGAAGATGAAGCAGAAACTGTCACGTTTATGGATGGAATAGCGTCGGTTTCAAGGCCTATTACTTCAATTACCAATTTTGAATGGATTGGTGATTCAGGTGGCAACATTAATTATGAGAAATTCTCAAAGGATTTAGAAATTGCAAATGAAGCTTATCGTATCGGTGAAATTACATACAAGGCGACATATTCTCGATATTGTGTAAGCGATCATGATGTGGAGGTGCTTCTTGCTTTGTTAACTTTTGGAGGAGAATCAGATGTCTCTGTTGAAGTTAAAATGGGCGCCGGAGATAGATCTGCTCCAGATTTAAATTTGCCGCTTTTAACATCACAGAGTATTGCTGTAGTAGCAGGAACGGCGTGGCTTGATGAGAATAAGTATGATAAAAAGAAGGTAGTATTAGAAACTCCGTATAATGATAATGTTATAGATGGAGTATTGGTTTATGTCAATAATGCAGAAATAAATTGTATTGGTAATTTCCATATTGAAGATTGTAATATCTCTATAAAAGGACCAAGAGTTATTAATGAGATAGGAGTATTGCAATGTCAAGTTTAAAGAAACTTTTGGCTCCGAGTAAAAAAGAAGTACTTGTTGGAGAAATTGTTCAACGACAACTTGGGGATATTTATAAAGTCAAAATTGGTAAACGAACTCTTTCTGTACGTTCTCTTGTGGCTGAGCGACTATCAAAGAGCTCTCAAGTTGTTGTGGTGAAAACTGCCGATGGATTGTTCATTACCAATAAAGAACAAATAAAAGATCGAAGAAAATTAGAGGTAACAATAGATGGCTGAACAATCAATTAATATTACTTTTGTTACAGCAGAAGTTGCGGCAGGAGAAGCTTTAGTTGTTGAATTAGATGCAGAAAAAAATGAAGACAAAACTCAATTTCTATATGGGGAAAAAGCCTACTTTCGGGTTTATACTTATCCAGAAAGCATGCCAATAACAATAATAGAAAGTGATGGCAATATAACATTAGAGGGAAGTGGAATATCTGAAGAGGAAGATCAGATTATATTCCCCAAAACAAAAGAGGGATC
>JAGLYY010000209.1 GCA_023131935.1 Spirochaetales bacterium
GATTGAAACCAGGTGGTAGTTCCCTCAACATTAATGTTCTGAACATTGATGATTCCAACCAGGTGGTCGCCAACCACCATTTGAGCGCCCGGCGCCTTGTATACCCCGTTGGAGTCAAAAACATTCTCGAAGTTTCTGTAGAAAAGTGCATTTTCTTTATCCGGAGTCAATTCAGATGCCCAGGTTTGAAAGACCAGACAAAAGAAAGCCAGGATAGAAAAAACAACCGATTTTCCAATCCCTCTTTTTGCGTTCTTATTCATTGTTGCTCCTTTATTCGAAGTTAAGGGTCGTCGATAGAGACATAATCGGGAGAAAAAAAGGGCAGGTTTTTGCCTGCCCTTTTTTCGTCCATTCGTCCATGAAAATTAGGACAGCTTCTTGACCTTTCTTCTGGCAAAGCCGGCCAAACCGACAAGACCGGTGCCAAGCAGCAGCATGGTTGCCGGTTCAGGAACGGGATTCATATGCGCAGGGTCATTGCTTCTGACATCCCATGGCGAAATCCCACCTAAATTAGCACTTGTCGGGTTAGGCTCGAGCTCACTACTCAAATACATATCATTGAAAAGATTTGCAATCATAAGATCCATCTCAACCTCGCTCGGATCGTTTATCCCTGCAAAAAGAAAACCTGTATTATTCACAATAGCATCGAGTCCGGCCCACGCTTCACCTGTAAAGTTCGAAAGAGGCACACCCATGCTGACGTGGCTATAGAAGTACCCATCATCGTCAGACACAAAGGCAGGATCACCAACAGGACCAACTGTAGTGCCATTATTATTGTATCCAAAGCTCGCCCATAGTGAACCGCTGGTTGCTACGGATATATCTTGGCTCATTATACCATTCGACTCATATACTGACGTACCCGCACCAGTTTCTGTCCAGAGCGACATTATTTCATTATTGGCAGGAGTCAGCCATGGACTGATGTCGAAGCTATCAGCGGGCAAATCATCTGCAGTACCTGCTATACCATCTGGACCTACATGACCTGGATAGAAGAACGTAGTCCTGGCTGCCGGAGCGAGGACAAGGTGAGGCAGCAGTTGCAAACCCGTAGGATCATAAACGTCTGGAGGATTAGCTACGCATACGACTTCTTGGGCAAAAATCCCGCTGAGTTGGTCTGTTAAACTTTGCATCCAGATTGTGGTTCCAGCTACATCAACGTTCTGAACGTTGATGATGCCCACGAAGTGATCTCCTACTTCTATGGGTCTTGCAGGACCTGGTATGACATAGTTACCGTCTTTATCGAACACGGCTTCATGGTTTTGGAAATAAAGCTCATTTTCTTCAAACATCGCTATTGACACGGCCGAAGCCTGGGGCAACATGCCCCCGATTCCAACCAACAGGATACCTAAAACTACTAACATTTTTGTCCAATTTTTCATCTTTTCACCTCGTTTTCATATTTAAGATTAAAAGGTTATTAAGCTTTAGAAAGCGCATTCCCTTTTTTCCTTTCATCGTAAGTTCTAAGAGTTAACTTCCAAAGTTCATGAACAAACACACGTTAGCGTTGTTAACGCTAATTCTTCTGTATCACCCCCTTTTGAGTTATTGAGTTTAATGAGTTCATTGAGTTCGTTGGGTTATTGAGTTACGTTAGTGTTCCGGTTAAGCAACAATTGCATTCTTCAAACCATTGAACTGCCCATTAACCTTTTTCTCCCAACCCATCCGATGCCAATCAACCCGGTCCCCAGCATAAACATATTCGCCGACCCGGGCGCGGGAGTTACTCCGCACAACTCTATTAATAGCAACATCTATACCAACAGATTAAAAACTTGTGTAAATTGTAATATTACTTATGAGTACAATAAGTTAGAATACAAGTGGACGTCGACTTCTGGCCACCTTCTTTCAAAAAGTGTGAAACCAGGTTCCACTT
>JAGLYY010000021.1 GCA_023131935.1 Spirochaetales bacterium
CAAATGAGCCATAATGAGAACTGCTGGGTACGCCAATAACTATATACATAACAGGACTACTTCTGTGTTACAATCGTTTATGTCTGGTTTCATACTAAGAGCTGCGACGGAGTCGGATAATGAAGCGTTAATAGAGCTTGAGCGCTCATGCCCTCAGGGAACTTTCCTGGCTATATCATCCGAACGTAAGGATTATTTTTTCCGATCACATCTGTACGGAAATCACCATACCATCATCGTTCTTTCAGACGACCAAGTAATAGCTGTCCTTGCGGCAACAATGAAGAGACTTCTCGTCAACAGCAGAGAAGCGAAAGGCGTGTTTCTTTACGACCTTCGTGTACATCCTAATTACAGGAAGAGCCTCGGAGGGGTCATAATGGTTAAAGCCTGGAACAAACTTGAAAAATGGGCGGAAGAGCAGGATGCGGATTTTATTTACGGTTATGTGAAAAGTGACAACCTGATAATGCGAGGATTCTTTGGCAGAAAGAAGTACTCAATTGCCGGTAAGATGATCGTAGTCAGCAGACCGGTATTCAAGCATGCAAAGACAACTCACAATTTCAATGGAGTAAAGATCCCAACACCGGATACAATGTTTGATTTCCTTTCGGAACATGGGTCCAAACAACTCTTTCCATATAAATTTCGGGACAATTATATAAGCGATGAGATGGAAGAAAGCGGTCTCTTCTCATGTTTCAGGATAGAGCACAATGGGTCTTCAGCCTCTGCCGGGTTGTTACGGGTATCGGAAGTCCTGGCAACCCGGGTATCGAGAATTCCGTGGTATTACCGCGTTGCAGGGGCAGTAACCCGGGCGCTGTCCGGGGTAGTACCGCTGCCGTCCATACCGGAAGCAGGTGGGGTTATTCGTTATTATCATACCTTCAACCACACAGCGATTGGTCCTGAAGGGATGAAGCTTTGGAAGGAGTTGATGCGGCACTTAAACAATCTTGCCCTGGAAGGTAATTGTCAGCTTCTGACCTCTGCTTTTGATGAAAATGATCGGTTCTTACCCATTTACCGAAAAGGCTCTATAAACACAATTAGATACGTAATTGGTTATAAGGCTCTCAAAGAGTGGCTGCCGGAAAATTTTACCCGTTTTTACCCGGATATCCGGGACATGGATTGATTACACCCTTCCTGCAAGTTTCAATCGGTACACAAGGGTATATACTACCCCGCAGACCATCCAAAACAGAAAGAACAACAGGTATGCCCATCCGAAGTGCTGTGAGAACAGATCCACCAGGAGAATAAGGATAATGACAGTACTGAGCACAATTCCTGTTATCGGCGCAACCCAGTACCATATTCCTTTTAGTTTAAAGTAAGCATTGTCATACTTCTCAGGAGCCACCTTTCGAAATCTTAAGGCAGCGCCCATTACCGGCAGGAAGATGAGTATTCCCCCAATGGATGCGAAAATGGCAAAAATTTCAATTCGTGAGCCGGAAAGAAACAGAGAACATGCGGAAATAGCAAAAACCAGTGTAAGAAGCCAGTGGGGAGTGCCAAACCGACGGTTTACAGCAGCAATGCCTTTTGGGAAGAATCCGTCTTCAGCAATGATGATAAGAGATTTTGTCCCCCAGAGGTATGTAGCATTGAGGGTTGTCACTATCGCAATAAACCCGCCCCCAAGAATAAAAAAGTATAGCGGGAATCCTTCAAGAAACCTTGCTGCCAGAACAGAAAGTGAAGAATCGGACACATCCCTGTAAGAAATATTACCGCTCATTACAAGGGCAATAAATACATACAGAATAATAACAATAGGTAGCGATATGAGGAATGATCGGGGGATGTTTTTACCAGGGTCAATTATCTCGTCCCCGAGTTCAACTGCAGAATTAGCCCCGAGCAAGGTGAACGTCAGGAGCGCTGTAGCAACGAGAAATCCACTAAGGTGGTTAGGAAACAGGGGTAGAAAATTCGATGTGTCTATTGTCACGGAGCCTATTCCAAGGAACACAAAAATCGCAGTCATCATTACTGCTACAAGTACCGCCTGCACTCCCATGGCGAGCTTAACACCGAAGAGGTTTGTGACATAAAACACAACAAGGAGAATGAAGGCTGTAGGGATGAGAGGAAGTGAAGGAAAGACAGCCTGAAGAAATCGGGCACCTGTATGAGCATAGAGGGGAAACATCCCGAGCAATGCACCAAGAATATATCCCCACACCCCCAGGAAGGAAGCACTCCGGGAAAAATAACGTGATCCATACACATATGTCCCGCCGGTGGTCGGATGGGCGGACCCGAGCATAGCGAGTACGGCCAGGGAAATAACCACAGGCACAGATGCCGCAATAAAGGCAAGAAAAAGCGACGGGCCGGTATATACAAGAGCAAGACCGGCAAGAGCAAAGATACCGGCACCAATGGACTGGCCGATTTCAATCCCCACAAGTGGAAGGAGACCAATTGATCTTTTCAGGTGTGTACGCATTCGAGAAGTGTATACTGGGGTAACATAGCTTGCAAGCGCAATCTATTTAAATGATAGTAAAAGTTATCTCGGCGACAAACAGTCTATCCAGAAACAAAATGACGCTCTGAATATGGTCAAGCCGATACTTTCCATATCGGTCAGTATATTTTTATTAAAAAGGCAATTAAAATCATTCTGTCATATGATAATACATTTTTAACGTATGATATTGGTCATAATTATAAATCGGGAAAAAACGATGATAATTATTTAATAGAATATAAAAATAGAGTTAACCATTTTCATATACATGATTATGATAGGGAACAAGACCATCTATGCTTATTTGACGGAATAATAAATATAAATAAATATCTTAATATGGCAGAGGCGAATAATAGTACTATGGTAATAGAAATAAAAGTTAAAGAATCTCTATGTAAATCAATATTAAAACTAGAGGAATTAGATATAATATAAAATGCTATAGAACAATCGTTTGAACTTGACGGAGTCTTTTGGCATGCGTCTTGCGGTGGCAGAGCCACAAACAGTTCATTTTCAAAAGAAAGAGTCCCAAAATTGGGACAGGGCCCTCCTATGAGAACTGCGGGTAAAAGCGGAAAAATCTTAAACAAAAAACGAAACGGATATCCAAATAACCCACCGCTTTTCTGTGAATCAAGATCAAAAGAATTCCCTATATTACAGACAAACAGTGATAAGTTAGCGATAAATTTCAATTATTTTGCTATTTCCGGCCATATCTCTTACAATTATCATTAGGGGAAGAAGGGGTACCAGTATGAAAATGAATAGATTGTTTTTCATCATCTCAATATTGGTAATAGTACTCCTGGCTTCCTGTGGTAGGCAGCCTGAGGAGGAATCACCTGTAGAGCAGGAGGCGGAGTGTGAAGAGGTTCAAGCCGCTGAGTTCACCCCTGAGGAAATTGCCTGGATTAATGAAAAACGGAAAAGTGGAAAACTGATTATCGCGACTGTTGCTTCAGAAGATACATACATGGTTCATGAAGATGGTTCGATAAGTGGTTTTGATTATAAGTTGGCCCATAATCTTGCCCAAACGCTCGGGTTAACCCTTGAGGTTCGTGTACAGGAGGATGCTACCAGCTTCTTTGCAAAGGATGGTGTTTTTAACCTCGACGTAACAACTGACCCGGATATCAGTTACACTCCTGATCTACTGTATGAAGTTGATATATTCGCTGGTCCTTTTTCAATTGTCCCCTGGCGCGAGAAGTTGATGAGGTTTGTTCCAATGATGCCTGTAGGGCAGGTACTGGCCAGCAGAGAAGGGGAGGAGATTGAAGATATCACAGAACTGGATGGGAAAAGACTTGCTGTCCTCTCCGGTTCATATCAGGAGACCTTAATTACCCGAATGATGGCAGAAAAGGGGTTCTCAGTAGTATTTGCATATATGCAAAGTACCGATGATCCTCTGGATTTTGTGAAATCGGGAAATGCGGATTACCTGATAGATGGTGCGGTTTATATGGCAAGAGGGATGAGAAATCTTGAAGGCCTGTCGGTATCACCGGTTAAAATCGATCTTGTTACCATAGGATGGGCAGTTCGCAAAGATAATAATCTTCTTAAATCAATACTGGAAAAGTTTATTGATAAGTCATTATTCGATGGAAGTTTCGGAAGGCTTTGGAAAGAGAATAGTGGTGTCGATTTTGATTACTACTTGAAACTGGTGACGGACCAATAACCAATATTATGCGGTTTCGGGCAAAGCTACAGCTATTTATTCTTCCCTTTATTATTATTCCCGTGTTATTAGCCGGACATATATATTCAAGTATTGGCCGTGAAAGGCTATGGGAACTTAAGGATGAGGTCCTTCAGCTCAGGCTGGATTCTCTTTACCGATATGCTCTTCAAGAATATTCTACTCTTGAAGAGCTTGGACTTACCAATACCGTTTTTTTTATTGAGAAAGCCTGGAAGTCTGTAGAACGTTTCGCGGATCAGTTACGGGTCTTAGGTGATCCGCTTTTTATTTTAAATGAAGAACAAAGGCATCTCCTCTTTAGTCCCGAGTCACAAGATGATTTGTTGAGAGATGAAATGGGTTTACTGAAAACCACCTCGAGTTTTTTCCCGAACAAGGAAAATGTTTATCTGCTCTACTATAAAAGATTCGTCAAATGGAACATGATACTTATCTCAGCCACCGAGGAGAAATCCATCTACAAGCCTATTGATGACGCTACAAACCTGTTTCTTCTCTTCTCTCTTGGAAATCTTCTTTTCTTTATCATTGTTGCTTTCTTTTTATCGAAACGGATAACAGCACCGCTTATTAAATTAACCTCTCTGACTAAAGAGATGGCTAACAATAACCTGTCTGTACGCGCGGATATCAAGAGCCGGGATGAGATTGGTATGCTTGCGGAAAATTTTAATACCATGGTGCGGCAGTTGGAAGCGTCAACGAAGAATCTGGAAGAAAAGGTTGAAGAACGAACAATAGAACTTTCTCAGTCGTTTCAGGAACTAAAAATGACCCAGAAACAGCTTGTGGAAGCTGAAAAAATGGCTGCTCTGGGATCATTGGTCGCCGGGATTTCTCATGAAATTAACACACCAATTGGTATCGGAATTACGGCAGTGTCACATTTGGAGGGACTGGCAAGAAGTACCCATGAACAGAATGTAAAGGGTTTGTTGGAAACGGAGAAGCTTAACCGGATGTTGGAAAAGACTGTTGAAATGTCGGAGCTTGCCCTGCGAAATCTGCAGCGGGCAGGGGAGCTCGTAGCAAATTTTAAACAGGTTGCCGTTGATCAGCACATTGAGGAAAAATGTAAAATGAATCTGTCAGAGCATCTGCATAGTGCATTATTGACCCTGAAACCTAAGCTGAAACGTTCAAAAGTGACAGTATCGATTGATGGGCCTTCAGGTCTTGTAATGGTCAGTTATCCTGGCGCGATATGGCAAGTTGTAACAAACCTGGTTCTGAACGGAATTCTCCACGCCTTTGAACCCGATGAAGAGGGTTCTATAAAAATCATCTTTAGAAAAGTGGGCAAGCAGGTCGAATTATCCATTTCTGACAACGGGAAAGGTATCGAAGAAGCGGAATTATCAAAGATCTTCGATCCATTTTACACTACCAGACGACATCAGGGTGGTACCGGTTTGGGATTACACATAGTGTATAATATTGTCACTCAGCTGTTAAAGGGTAATATCGTCAGTTCGAGTATCCCGGGGGAGGGGACAACATTTAATATTACTCTTCCCTTTGAGGATAAAATTATCCCGCGCCATAAGCGATAAGTAGTAGCGATAATAAGTATATTATCGGCAAGGAGAATCAGGATGCACATTATTGATGTGATAAAAAAGAAACAGGCAGGGGAGCCTTTTACTCTCCAGGAGATAGAATTCTTTATCCGGGGATACATAGATGGTGACATCCACGATTACCAGATAGCCGCCCTTCTTATGGCAATCTGGTTCAAGGGGATGGATAATCGTGAGACGACAGACCTGACCCTTACAATGATGAGATTCGGTGATATTGTGGATCTTTCAGCGATTTCCGGAATCAAGGTGGACAAACATTCAACCGGCGGTGTTGCCGATACCACAACCCTGATTTCAGCCCCTCTTGTCGCGGCATGTGGTGGAAAAGTCGCCAAGATATCCGGCAGGGGGCTTGGACACACCGGAGGGACCCTGGATAAACTTGAATCTATTCCAGGATTATCGGTTGAGCAGTCAATGGAACGGTTTGCGGAGATTGTTTCTGAAAGTGGAATAGCGATCATAGGTCAAACCGCGAATCTTGTACCTGCCGATAAGAAGCTTTATGCTCTTCGGGATGTTACTGGGACAATCGACAATCTTTCTCTGATTGCCAGCAGCGTAATGAGCAAGAAACTCGCCTCGGGGAGTGATGCCATCGTTCTTGATGTTAAGACAGGCAGCGGTGCTTTTATGCGGAAACCGGAGGATGCCGAAGAGCTTGCCAGGGTGATGGTTGCCATCGGGAACCGCGCAGGAAAGAGGACCCTTGCTCTGGTAACCGATATGAATCAACCCCTTGGAATGGCAATAGGTAATGCTCTCGAGGTCCAGGAAGCTATTGAAATTCTGGATGGTAAGATTGAAGGAGCGCTGAAAGAAGTTTCCCTCGCTCTTGGCGCCCAGATGCTCATTGTCTCTGACCTGGCAACAAGGGAAGAAGAAGCCCTGGAAATGCTGGAAAATTCGATAGAGAACGGGGAAGGGAAAAAACGTTTTGCCCGAATGATTGAAGCCCAGGGGGGCGATCCCCGGGTGGTAGATGATATTGGTCTTTTACCCCAGGCACAGGAAAAAATTCCTGTCCTTGCTGACAGGGAAGGTTTTATCGGTGTGATGTCCACAGCCGATCTGGGAGTAGCCGCCCTGCTTCTTGGCGCCGGTCGGCTGACAAAGTCAGATGTAATCGATCCTGCGGTAGGGATCTGGATGAAGAAACGGATCGGTGATGAGGTGGCTAAAGGGGAGGAACTCGCCACCTTCTACGTGAACAACCGGAAAAATCTGGATGAGGCTGAAGAGCGTTTTAAGGAGGCGATCACCATCACCAGGGATAAACCGGCGGCAATTCCCCTTATCTACGCGAAAATAGAGGGGGAGTGAGGGATTACCTCTCGTGAGATGAGTAGGGCGATACTATAATTTCGATAAAATATTCCCCTCCTTTTAACCACGGCGCTTGAATCGAATAGCGGCCAGCATCAAAATTAAATAGAGCAGCACACTACATCCGGTTACTGCAAGCCAGTTGGTGTTTATAAAAAAAAGAGTGATCGCCTTTAAATCAAACCCAGCGCGGGATTTAAGAGTTACAAACAGAATAACCTGAGGGATTATGAGGAAAGCGAATACGGAAATTTTGGCGACATTGGCGAACTTTGTGAAACCAAGCGCATAAATACCCAAATAGATCATGGCCACAACAAGCAGAGAAAAATTCCCAATCAAGAGGATAACCCCGTTTGCTACAGCAGTTTTTACCGGGGTCTCGAAGATCAAGGGTATCAACAACAGAATCAAAAAGGATGCGGCAGCATCAATCAGAAGCATGAGTAGAAATTTCACACCTACTATTTCGGATGCCTTCAAAGGTAGAACCTGCAGAAAGGTATATCCGTTGTATTTATCCTCTGCGCGTTCATGGGTGATAACCGATGACAGTACCAGTAACAGCAGCAGCGGACCCGACAGCATTATAAAAAGCTGATTCATCGTCACTTTTGTGATGAATATTCCGGCCAGCAGAACAATGGTGAAAGCGAAAAAAAGCACTTTACTGCGTCGCAGGTCTTTCAAAATCAGTGTAATCATAACTTACCCACCTCTTTCACAGTGTTGATAATCTCTTCCACAGAAATACCGAACTTTTCCCCGGACTCAATCAGTTTTCGAACCTCTTCCCTGATCTCAGCTATCTTTTCACTCCTCAGCTTGTCCTTATCGATATCCGAAACATAAGAACCCAGGCCGGAACGGGTTATGATGTATCCTTCGTTTTCCAGGTCCGAATATGCCCTCTTTATGGTTATGGCGCTGATCTTAAGCGTCATCGACATCTCCCTGATAGAGGGAAGCTTGTCGTTCGGTTTAAGAACACGGGAAGCAATGGCATCTTTGATTTGATCCGTTATCTGTTTATACATAGGGTCGGGATTCGACGGAGAGATGACGATAAACAGGG
>JAGLYY010000210.1 GCA_023131935.1 Spirochaetales bacterium
GCCCGGCTCATCTTTCCACATATAGTGTCATTTACAGGGGGAATATATCGTAAACAACACTACGGATCATATAGGGTCATCTCTTTTTGTTCCTAATTTTGTTCACAATCAATCGAAGCCCGGAGCAGAGTATAAACTCTGTTAGGCGTGTCCAGCCTTTTTTCTCGCATACCTTAGTTTGCTTGCTTTAACAGGTAATTCATATATCGAATCTAATACATGTTCAATTATAGTAATAGCAAGAGAAAGTTCTTCTTTTGTTGGTAAAGACAATTCGTGTAAAGCCTCGTTTCCTAAAAAACGATGTTCATGCAAGATATCTGCATTTTTTTTTGTAAGAATCCCTTTTTCTGCTAACCCATTTATTCTCCCTTGCAGATTTTTTTCCCTTTTGATGATACGAGAGCCATCAGACTTGATTTCTTCTACAGGTCCATCTTTCACAGATTTTTCTTTGCATAAACCTTCAACAAGCGCTCTAGCTCCAGCCCCGCACAATGTCATCAAATCATTATTATAACATTCAATCGTCTCCTTATATATTCTATTTAAATGATAAGGCAGGTTTAAATAACTTTTAATATTTATTGTCTCCATAGTTCTTCTCGGATAAATAACCTCTGAGATTACAGGTCCATATTCTGGATCAATATCTTCAGAGTTCGAGGATTCAGTCCTGAATGAAATTTCTTCGCAACCTAGGCATTGTATAACCTGGTATTTACTCTCGGCAGAAATAAAACCATCCCCCCAGTCTTCACTATAAGAGGTATCGACTGATCTTAATACTATGTGCCTTGTATTTCTTTTACATTGTTGACACAATACTTGAATAACTTTGTCTTTAGTTTTATCAAATTCTATTTTCATATATTCTCCCAAATATATTATAGACGTTTCGTTCAACTTTTTGAATAAACGCCCGTTTTAATGGCGTTTATTTTTTGTTGTGTGCTCCGCTGTTTTCAGCAACTTTCAATGTTATGTCCCAACAATGCTTTAGGTCCTTTTCAATTGTCATCAAATAGCCGTCCGTCAGTGTCTTTACCTGCGGTCTACCTTCAAAGAAGCTGAGTCGGACTTCTCGTCCGTCTGTCGACAGTTCGCCATGTGCAAAAGCGTTTCTAAAAGACATGGTCTTTCTTAGCAAATCCTCATAGTCGCTTTTTTCTTGCCCCTCCAGTAGTCCTAAGTCATTGATTATGTGAGTAACTAATTTGCGCTTTGAAGAGAAGGTACACCAGTCAGATTTGAGTATTAGATTTTCAAATTCAGTCAACTTGGTCTTGTTTACTTCATGGTCAAGGAAGAAATGATATGAAATGATTCTGTCAAGTAATCGTTCAATGTCGAAGGCAGCGTCCAGAATTATCAATTTGTTTCTTTCGATTGGTCGCATTATTTCGTCCATGAGCTGTGGAGTAATGGTCACAGTCGGTCCGTTGAAAGCGGAGATTTTATAACCCTTTGGTAGTTTGATTTCTTTCATTCTATTTTATTGCATAGCACACAGCTATTATTATGTAAAATTCGTGATAACTCAATACCTGATTTTAATTATTGATTCCACCACTCCGCTACCTGTTCGGCACCCTATATAATGATATACACCCCCACCCGGTCCCCTACTTCGGTATCAGCTCAAAGACAGTTTTCATTACTACAAAGACAACAGTAACTATCCCCACAGTCTTCCAAGTCTTCAGCTCCTTCTCAACCGCCAGGATCCTCGCTTCCGTCGCTATCTTGTAGTCTTCGAATGAGCTCTCCAAGCCTTCAATTGCCTGATCCGATAACCCCAATTCCCCTAAGACACCGCTCAATAGCTCCTTCAATTGCATTTCCGAAATCCGTCACTTCTCCTGAAACTCGATCAACGTCAGATTCAATTACAGAAATGCTTCCTTCGATTGTGTTCCCCGCAAGGGCATCTTCTCCAGTTTTCCGGAATATCTAAAAGCTTCTATAATCGAAATATTTAAATTTTCCACAAGCAGCACGCTGTTTTTTTAATAATAGCATTACTGGTAAAAACGATAGGACCGGTTCAGATAATTTCAATCGTGATCGATTTGCCTGCAAAGCAACATAGCCCTACCTGCCCCTAATGCCTTATCACTTCATAATGACTTCTAGATATTTCCCAACGAACATCTTATAGGAAGGCGGTATTAGTTCCTGATCAAAATCGATAACCAGGGAAACTATCTCACTCTTCAAACCAAATTTCTCGCTTCTCACCACTGTCCCAACCATCTCGCCCATTTCAGGTAACTGTTTTATCTTGAATACAAGGAGAACCCGTTTATCCTGAAATTCATCCTCAGTACCGGTTAGGAAAACCTGGGCACTGAATAATGACAATTCAGTCAACACACACCGTTTCCCATTACCATCACGGAAGAGGTAATTCTCGAAAGAATCCATCCCCATTTTTTTCCGGATAGCTGAAGTAATCTGAATCCGCCCATTTGATCGTTTTTCTTTTGCAAATTTCTGGTCGAGAATTTCCGAAATCCTCTCTATAAGAATATCCGGGGCCTTTTTCCGGAATGACACGGTGATAAAGTAGAAATTTTCATGATTACTCCCTTGATAAGGGCTAAAATCTTCCACTTTACAGCTGATAAAAAAAGAAACAGTACTGGTATCCATTGAATTCTTAAAAGCAAGAAGTAAAGTGACATTCTTGTTTGAATCATTTAGGCAGTTCATCCATTCCTTATCTACCTGCGCTATAATACGTGCCTGCTGCATTGATGCTGAGTATAAGATGCACCTCGAATTCAGGGATTTGCACTTAAGTATTACCTCTTTGCGCCGTAATCCCGATTTATTAGTCACATTCGTGTTAAAAGTTAAATTCGTATCTTTGTACTTGTCATAATTCCTGTTTAAAACCGCTGTTGACACCTGATATGATCCTTCCTCGACAAAAAAAACCTGACAGATAATTATCATTGCAGAGACTGTACTTTAAACTACTTTATCAACTATAGATATCTTAAGCTATCCGATAAATGAAGTAAATAAGAATGTTTCATCAAAGCATTTGCATGATGGCAATGTACCAACTATGGTACAATTTGAAACGAAGATATTTCAAGACGAGATAGATGTTAATTGAATGACCATTCCACTGCTGCTGTCGACTTGCAATGCTGGAGGAAATACTGATCTAGGGAGCAATGAAGACCTCAATCCGTAGTGCGTCAGCACGCAGGATCGCCG
>JAGLYY010000211.1 GCA_023131935.1 Spirochaetales bacterium
CACCGATGTTTACCAGCCCGATCTGAACTCCACGGACTTCATCCGCGGAATTAAATATCCCCGCTGCCTGAACACCCTGGACTCTTCCGGAAGTGATGTTAAAGATGCCTGCGCCCTGAAATCCCCTCAAGTCTTCATCGGCGATGTTGAAAATTCCTGCCGCCTGGGCGCCATGTACATCCCCTTCCGTGATGTTGAAAATTCCCGCCAGTTGGGCCCATTCGGTGTCATCAGAGGATATATTGAACACTCCTGCTGATTGTACTCCACTAGTCCCCTCTTCCGCGATATTGAAAATACTAGCGAGCTGGACCCCGTCAACGGCCCCTTCGGTAATATTCAGGATTCCCGCGGCCTGCACCCCGGTAGTATTTCTACCTACGAGATTCATGATCGCGGCCAACTGGGTGCCCCGGAGATCTTCCTGAACGATGTTGATAAATCCCCCTTCAAATCCCTCCACACGGTAAGAAGCGCCAATGAAATTGAAGGATACTTTCTTCGTTACCCGATATTCCGATCCTGGAAAGGGGATGAGGCTTATGAGATAATCAACCATTTCACTGAAACTCCGTTTTTCCTCCGGTTCTTCTTTATCACCACGAGACCTGGTAATTTCCCGGGTGTAATAGCTGAAATGGTGGTCGGCCAAAGCGGATTTCCTCCCGGTAGTAAGGTAAACAGTTGTTTTTCTAAGCGCCGTCCCTTCATCGAGTAAAATTTCATAGTTTCCTGGTGGAAGGGAGAGAGTCATAGGAATCCCCTGCAGCTTCCTTACCTCTACAACCAGGCGGCCCGTTTCCATATCCTTGATAAAAATTCGTCCGGCAAGTGTAGTTTCAATAACGATTCCGGCGGTTGTTTCCCGAAGGTCCGTGAGGACGAGGTCCCCTGATCCTGTCAGCTTTATATCGTAGGATGGGTGTTGAGGTCCCGCCAGGGTATCAGTAGTTCTGGTGAGGGTTTCAATCTGGGCGTAACTGTATGCCTCATTCAGGCTTACCTGGCCATCCTGGGTGGAATCGGCGGCCCCCCGGAGAGCGGAAATAAGGTAATGGGTAAAAAAGGAGGCCTGGATAAGGTCAGATTCCTGCGCTGCTTCATTCTCAGAGCTTGAGGTCAGGAATGCATAGCCGCTTGTCTGGATCGATTCATCAAGGAGAAAAGGCGAACTGCGACTACCCCCTTTAAGCCGGGTGAAAGCACCGGAGGAACAGGAATCGAGGATTGCAATGGTGACATCTGCTCCCATGGTGGTAATTTGTTCCCTTAAGCGGGAATAGGAATACCGGGTACCCTCGAGGAGGAGGCCCCATTCGTCGGAATGGCCGGAGAAATAGAGGATAAATTCGGTCCTGCGGACTGAATTGCCCGCCTCCCGGATAGTCTGTCTCAATTTTCTGAATGCTCTATCCAGAGATCCCGTATTGGGATTGGTAAGCAAAAAGCTGTCCTGCCGCTCTATACCACCCAGGTCATACATCACCTCGGAAAAACCCCGGGCATCGGTAGTGGCGTATTGAAGGGTGACCCTGTCTACTCCGCCATAGTTGGAACCAACAAAAAGACCGAATCGGCGGAAGGCTGTTTCCTGGGTGAAGGAAAGGGATGCAACGGTAAGCAATAAAACAGGTAGTATTCTAAGGGTTTTCATCTAAAGTTCTCCTTGTAAAGGGTGACCCGGGAAATGCGGATTGAATCGGGGAGTTTCAGTTGAGATAAAGCCTCAAGGCTTCCATCAGTCAGCTCCAGAGAGGAGAAAACCTCCTCCGTGGAAAAGAGTTCATTACTCGTAAGAAAAATGAATTGTTCAAAGTAAGGAGCATCATCCAGGGCGTAAGAATAGGGGAGGCTGACCGACTGTCCCTGTTCCAGGGGAGCCGCAAGTCCCGGTTGTTCCGGATAATGAAGGGTGACAATACCTCGACCGTCGATAGAAAGAATGGCTCCATACCGGGCGGAAGAGGCATTGTATTTCACCTGAAGAAGGTCTCCTGCCCGGACATAGGTCTCGTTGTTGAGAAGCTCAGCCCCGATATCGGTTTTTCGAAAGATGAGGAGATGGGGGCCTGTACTTTTTAGTCTGGTAATCTCCTGTCCCGGTTCGCCTGTAGGAGGTGTTTCTCCTTTAAAGGGTAACAGGCCAATGATAATGAGAAATACCGCAGCGGCTAACAGGGGAGCAGACCGGAGAAGGAAATTGATGACTTTCTTTTGGCTATGCTTTTGATCAAGCTGATTCGACTCAAGTTGTGATTTGATTTGCTTTCCCATGATTTCCGGGGGATAGAGGGAAAGAATCTCTTTGTTGGTATCTTTCAGCTTTTCGATCATCAATGCGATTTCAGGATCACTTTCCTTGATGTCAGCACCTTCCGGCAATTCTCCAAGTAAATACTGTTCAAGCAGTAGTGTAGGGATATTTTTCCTGTCCATAATCAGGTCTCCTTGAGCTTTAGACATTTAGCCCGTAGATTCCTCAGGCGTTTTCGAACTCCCGAAACCGACAGACCAACCTGTTGTGCCGTTTCTTCAAGGGTAAAACCATCAATATAGTGGAGTACAGCGATTGTCCTGGTGCTGACCTTTTCCCCTTCAAACAATCGGTCAATAAAATGAAGGGATAGCACCTGTTCCTCCATATCGGTGGAATCGGCAATCTCGAAGAGCAGCTCCTCGGTGGAGGATTTCGGCTTCCGCTTTTCGCTCCTCAAATGGTTCAGGCAGACGTTGGTAGCTGTGATATACAGGAGGCTTGAGGGCGCGCGATCATCCAGGTCTTTCTGCCGCTTCAGGATCTGGACAAAGACATCCTGCATCGCATCCAATGCTTTTTCCTCATCTTGAAGGAGGTATCTGCATCGCCGTAGCACCATTGGTCCATAGGTCCTGTAGAACTCATTCACATTGATTGCCACCAAGGCTCCTTAAACACACGGGTTTCGGTAATCAACAACCCCTGATAGTAAATATAACACCAACTAAAGGAAAAAATGTTACCAGGGAGGTCTCGGGTGACAGTTTTTCCCATAGAGGGTGTTATACATTAAGTAAGGAAGGAGGTATATATGCGTAAAATCCTTATTGTACTTGTATTACTGGTTATTGTATCTACAGGCACCCTCCTGGCCGGGAACAGGGTTAATTTGCATGTTGATTACAATATTCCCATTGCTCAGAGCAATCTGAGTTCAAACCTGGCTCTCGGGGCAAGTTATCGGTTTTGGGGAATTTTCCGTTTCCATGGAGCAATTTATACCAATGTTATTCCCGGGGGAGACAATATCTTCGGAATAGAAGCAATAAAACCAATCGGGCTTTTTTCCGGCGGGTTTGGAATGCGGATCCCCATGGGCGGTTTTTCTCTTATTCTTGACTGGCAGCGGTTTTTTACCGGAACATTATACAACGAGGTATATAATTTTTCTCATTCCGCTGCAATTGGAGTCGAAGCGGAATTGACACCTGCCTTAAGTATCGAAGTTTACAAGCGTAATTTCTTTGGTTTTACCACCCAGGCAGCCGCTGATCTGGGGCTTGGAGCAGCCGCGGATGAAGAATCCCTGGGAATGCTGGGTCTTGGTTTCGTTATCCATTTGTAAAAAAAACAAACTTCATTAAAGATTTCTCCACGCAAACCGTTTTAGTGTATACTAAAACGGTTTGCGTGCATTGACTACATAGCGTATTCTAAGGCTATCTTTTAAAAGGATTTTTGTTCTAAAAAAATGGAGGATGAAATGGATGTTGTAATCCGATCCATCGGGGCTTATGTTCCTGAAAAAGTGGTTAGCAACGACGATCTTGCTAAAACAATGGATACTTCAGATGAATGGATCAAGTCTCACACAGGAATCAGTACCAGACACATTGTAGCCGAAGACCAGGCAACCTCTGATCTGGCTCTCGCGGCCGCGAAAATTGCCTTGGATCGGTCAGGCCTGAATATACTGGATATCGATTTAATTATGGTGGCAACTGCAACGGGTGATTATGTTGGTTTTCCCGCTACAGCGTGTATAGTTCAGGACAAGCTTGGCGCCAGGCATGCCGGTGCTTTTGATATAGCGGCAGGCTGTACCGGTTTTGCCTATGGGCTGGAGATTGCCCGGGGGATGATTTCCGGCGGATCCGCAAAGAACATCCTGGTAATCGGCGCCGAATCCCTGACCCGGATTGCTAACTGGGAAGACCGGGATACCTGTGTTCTCTTTGGAGACGGCGCGGGGGCCGCGGTTGTTTCAGCTGAAGAGAATGCCGATGGACGGGGGATCCTCTATTCTGTTCTCCGGTCTGAGGGAAACGGTGCCACCTGCCTCATGCGGTTTGCCGGGGGCTCAAGAAATCCTATCACCGATGATACTCCCCGATCGGATATCCTGCTCAGCATGGATGGTCAGAGTGTTTATATGTTTGCTGTGAGGGTAAATACTGCCGTTATTAATACAATTCTCGACGAGAACAACCTGACGTTAGATGACATCAAGTATTTTGTACCCCATCAGGCTAATATCAGGATTATTCAGGCAGCGGCAAAACGGTTAAAAGTCCCAATGGAAAAATTTTATGTGAATATCGATAAATACGCGAACACCTCCGCCGCTTCTATCCCTATCGCGCTTAATGAAATGCACGAAACCGGTAAATTGCAGAGAGGTGATCTGATTATCACCCTGGGCTTCGGCGCGGGGCTGACATATGGCGGGAATCTTATCCGTTGGTAAAAAACTTTGAAAATAAAATAAGTGGAGGTTACTGAAGGATGAAAACATGTTTTCTGTTTCCCGGCCAGGGTGCTCAATACCCGGGAATGGGGAAGGATATGTGGGATGCGGGCGAGGGGGTAAAAAAACTCTTTGAACTCGCCTCTGATATAACCAAAATTGATATGAAAAGGCTGCTCTTCGAGGGGACCGAAGAGGAATTGAAAGCTACGGAAAACACCCAAATCGCGATAACCCTGGCGAGTCTTGCCGCAAAAATATTTCTGGAAGAGCGGGGAATCACCTCAGATGGGTCAGCAGGATTCAGCCTCGGTGAGTACTCCGCTCTTGTGGATGCCGGGGTCCTCAAACTCGAAGATGTATTCCACGTTGTTCAATCCAGGGGGATCTTTATGGGAGAGGCGGGGGAAGCCCTGAAAAATCCCGCCGGAAATCCGGGGATGGCCGCGGTAATCGGTTTGACATACGATAAAATCACCGAAATCCTCGGGAAAGGGGATATCGAGGTCTATCCTGCTAATTATAACGCGCCGACCCAGATTGTCCTTGCAGGCACGGCGGAAGGACTCCTCGCGGTGGAATCCCTCTGCAAAGAGGCAGGGGCACGGCGATATATCATGTTGAAGGTTTCCGGTCCCTTTCATTCACCCCTCCTTGAATCCGCGCGGGAAAAGTTCCGTGGTGTTGTGGAGCAGGTTTCCTTCAGTGATCCGGCGAAACCGGTGTATGCCAATGTAACGGGAAAACGAATTTCCTCCGGTGATGAAGCGCGGAAAAACGTTATAACCCAGATAACCTCCACGGTCCTCTGGGTAAACGAGGAAGAACAGATAAAATCGGATGGATACGAAAGGATTATCGAAGTAGGTCCCGGTAAAGTACTTACCGGCCTCTGGAAGAGTATTACCAGAGACCCTGCCTGTTCACCAGCCGGAACAGTAGAACAGGTAGAGGTGCTCTTGTCTTAGGAATGCTAAAGGATTTATAGGAATCATAGGAGTCATAGGAGTAAATGATGCTGCTTGAAGGAAAAAAGGCAATAGTAACCGGAGGCGCCAGGGGAATCGGAAAAGAGATCGTCCTAACCTTTCTCCGGGAAGGCGCTGATGTGGTATATGTAGACATGATTGAGAGCCCCGCGCATGAGGAGTTTCAGAAGGTGACCTCCGAAGCGGGCGGAAAGGTTCTCTGGAAACAGTGTGATGCTTCTGATGAAGAGGCGGTGAACAGGGTCCTGGAAGAGATTTTCAAGGATTTCGGTGACATTGATATTCTCGTAAACAATGTGGGGATAACCCGGGATGGTCTCATTTTCCGGATGAAGACGAGCGACTGGGATGACGTTATTAAAATAAATCTCTCAAGCGCCTTTTATTTCAGCCGGGGTGTTGCCATGAAAATGGCGAAACGCCGTACCGGTTCCATCATCAGCATCAGTTCCGTCGTCGGGATCATTGGAAACCCCGGACAGACCAACTATTGTGCCAGTAAGGCGGGACTGATCGGATTCTCAAAATCTCTCGCGAAAGAGGTTGGTGCGCGTGGAATCAGGGTAAATGTTATTGCTCCCGGTTTTATCGAAACAGAGATGACCGATAAGCTTCCGGATGCAGTAAAAGATGCAATGAAGGGACAGATTCCTCTTGGACGCGCCGGGAAACCGGAGGAAGTGGCAAAGGCTGCCCTTTACCTCGCTTCGGACCTTTCAGATTATGTCACCGGTCATGTACTAAAGACCGATGGCGGAATGGCAATGTGATTAACTTGGAAATGAGAGGAGATAGAGATGAAACGAATTGTAGTTACCGGTCTCGGTACAGTTAACCCAATAGGGAAAGACGTAAAAGAATTCTGGGAAAATATTAAAGCCGGGAAAAGCGGTGTCGGGCTGATTACCAAATTCGATGCGGAGCATCACGCGACAAAGATCGCTGGAGAGGTGAAGAATTTTGATCCCACCCTCTACGATATGGAGAAAAAAGAAGCCCGGAAAATGGCCCTCTTTACCCAGTATGCTGTAGCCTCTTCTGTACAGGCGATGAAGCAGGCAGGGTTAAAAAAAGATGACGTTGAACCTGGCCGGATAGGGGTAGCTCTCGGGAATGGTATCGGCGGGTTTGAAATCATCGAAAGCGCCTACAAGGTTCTTTTTGATCGAGGTCCTTCACGGGTCCCCCCAATGATCACCCCCAAGATGATCACCAATGAGGGCGCGGCAAACGTGGCTATCAAGTTCAATGCACAGGGGCCTGCATATTCTATGTCCACGGCATGCGCGTCCGGGACCGATGCTATCGGCAACGCCGCATTGTATATTCGTAGCGGTATAACGGATGTGATGATCGCGGGCGGAACCGAAGGTTCTATTACCGCATTGGGTGTCGCGGGGTTCAACGTTATTCAGGCTTTAAGTACCCGGAATGATGATCCCGAAAAGGCAAGCCGTCCTTTCGACAAGGACCGTGATGGTTTTATCCTGGCCGAAGGGGCAGGAATGATAGTCCTTGAGGATTATGAATACGCAAAAAAACGGGGAGCAACCATCCTTGCCGAACTGGTAGGGTACGGTTCTACCTGTGACGCAAACCACCTGACCGCTCCCCATCCGGAAGGCCTTGGGTCCGCTCAGGCAATGACAAATGCCCTGAAAGAGGCTGGTATGAAACCTGAAGATATTGATTACATCAATGCCCATGGGACCTCTACACCGACTAACGATCCGATAGAGACCAAAGCAATTAAACATGCCTTTGGAGATCATGCTTACAAGCTGAAGGTTTCCTCAACTAAATCAATGCACGGTCACCTCGTCGGCGGTACCGGAGGATTGGAAGCGATCGTTTCGATCCTCGCGATTCGGGACAACTACTTCCCCGCAACGATAAACCTTGACGAACCTGAAGAGGGATGTGACCTGGATTACGTACCGAATAAAGGACAAAACGGCACAATAAACGTAGTCCTTTCAAACAGTCTCGGTTTCGGAGGCCACAACTCATGTGTCATCTTCAAGAGGTGGAGTGAATGATTACAGATATCGAACGGCTGATACCCCATCGGGACCCATTCCTTTTTGTAGACCGGATCGAGAAAGCGGATAAACATGAGATCATCGCGTATCGCCGGTTTA
>JAGLYY010000212.1 GCA_023131935.1 Spirochaetales bacterium
TAGAAATGATGGCCCAATGCGGCGGCGCGGGGCTTAAAACTCTGGGGATCTACCCGGAAGGAGCGCTTTTTTTCCTCGCGGGTATCGAAGCAGCGAAATTTCGAAGGCAGGTCGGCCCCGGTGACGAGGTGCGTATTGAGATCAAGAACTTAAGGTCCTCGTCAAAAATCATAAAACAAAAGGGCTGTGCCTACGTTGGTGATGAAATGGCTGCTGAAGCAACCTGGCTTTGTATCATCAGAGAAGAAGAATAATCAAAAAGACAGCCCCGGTAATTCAACCGGGGCTGTCTTTTTTTAATCTAGAACACGAATAAAACATCTTTGGAGGTGAAAATGGGTTTAAACCTGATTGTACTGGTAAAACAGGTGCCTGATACCCAGAATATTACCGGGGAGGCGATGAAAGAGGATGGCACTATTAACCGTGCTGCTCTTCCCGCTATTTTTAATCCCGAAGACCTGCATGCTCTTGAGGCGGCCCTTCAGGTTAAGGAACAATTTGAGGGTTCCAGGGTTCATGTACTAACCATGGGTCCCCCCTCAGCGGTACAGGTCTTAAAAGAATCTCTCTACCGTGGGGCAGATTTTGTTGGGCTGATTTCCGACCGGAGGTTCGCGGCGGCGGACACTCTCGCTACCTCGTATGCCTTAGGCTGCGCGATTAAGAAAATCGGTGATTATGATCTTGTCTTTTGCGGCCGCCAGGCAATTGATGGGGACACCGCCCAGGTAGGTCCCCAGACAGCGGAGAAACTGGGGATAAATCAGATTACCTGCGTTTCCGCGATTGAAGCACTGGATAAAAAATCAATTACCGCCAGAAGATCCATTGAGGGCGGATATGAGATTGTGAAGTCACAGCTGCCGGTCCTCCTCACGATAACAGATGAGGGATTTTATCCACGGCCCCCTTCAGCGATAAAGGTAATGGCCCATAAAAATGCCTCCGCGCAGCTTTCAGATAAGGATTTCTCAATTTCTTATATGGAAACGGAAAAAGCACTGAAAGAAGAGAGCAGTATTACGCAATGGGATATTGAAGCAATTAAAGCTGACGTGGAAAAATGCGGCCTTTCAGGTTCCCCGACGAAAGTGAAAATGATTGAATCTGTTGTGTTAACCGCCGGCGAAACGCGGATCATCGAAAATACCACTGAAGCGATAGCCGGTCTGGTTCATGAACTCATTGCGGACCACACCCTCGGATAAAAGGAGCATTGTATGAGTACTGACAATATCTGCGTTTTCATCCAGCAGGATGATGGAAAGATTGCCGAGGTCAGCCTCGAGCTGGTAAGTAAGGCAAAAGAATTGGCCGGGGAGCTCTCCACCCGGTCCGAAGGTAAAAAAAAGGTAAAGGTCCAGGGCATCCTTATTGGGGACGGCATAAAAAATAAAGCTGAGGAGATCATATCGTACGGTGCCGACGAAGTTTTTTGTGTTGAAAACAAGAGGCTAAAACACTACACACCCATTCCATATCAAAAGGTGATGGAAGAAATCCTCAGGAAGCATTCTCCCCAGATAGTCCTGTTCGGGGCAACGACAACCGGACGGGATTTAGGCCCGCGAATCGCTTCTGCCCTGAAGGTTGGCCTTACCGCCGACTGTACCGACCTCCGGATAGGAGATCATGAAATCCAGGACAAGGTTTATACCGACATTCTCTTTCAGATCCGCCCCGCTTTTGGCGGAAATATCATTGCAACCATTGTCTCTCCGGAACACAAACCTCAGATGGCGACAGTTCGGGAGGGGGTAATGAAACTTAACGATCAGGACCCTTCTCTGAAAGGAAGGGTCACCATGGTGGAGGTAAAGCTTGATAATGGGGATTTCCTGACAGAGATTATCAAACAGGTTAAAGAGGAAAAATCGGTAAATCTTAAAGCTTCTCAGATCATCGTTGCCGGCGGAATGGGTGTTGGTACCGTGGAGAACTTTAAACTGATAGAGGAGTTCGCCCATGTTATTGGGGCGGATGTTGGAGCTTCCCGTGCGGCTGTGGACGCTGGATTTATCTCGAAAGACCACCAGGTCGGGCAGACCGGTACCACCGTTCGGCCAAAACTCTATATAGCCTGCGGGATTTCCGGAGCGATACAACATCGAGCCGGTATGGATGAGTCAGGAAGGATCATCGCTATCAATGATGACCCCGAAGCCCCGATTTTTCAAATCGCCCATTATGGTATTGTTGGGAACCTGAATGAGATAATCCCCCAATTCATTAAGTCATACAAAGAAAAGGTGTAAGGAGGCAAATAAGTGGAAAATTTCTTCTTGGATAATGAAGACATCCAGTTTCATTTTGAACACCTCGATCTCGAACGGGTAGTTGAACTGAAAGAGGATAATTACGGGGAAAAAGATCTTTATGCCCATGCGCCAACCGATTTAGCCGACGCGAAGGATAACTATAAAAAGGTCCTTTCGATTATCGGCGAGATTAGTGGAGAGGCACTTGCACCCCTCGCGGAAGATATCGATTTGGAGGGTGTAAAGCTTAGAGACGGGGAGGTCGTATACGCGAAGGGGACCGCCGAGGTCATGGATCTATTCGCGAAGGCGGACCTTATGGGATTTGGTTTGCCACGGAAATACGGTGGTCTCAACTTTCCGACCACTGCTCTCTCTATTGCGGCGGAGATAACGTCCAGGGCAGATGCCTCTTTCCTGAATTTCGGGCTTCAGCAGGATATTGGAGAAACAATAAACAAGTTTGGTTCTGAGGAACAAAAGAAAAAGTACCTTCCGCTGCTTGCTTCAGGGAAGGCTGGATCGGCAATGATCCTTACAGAACCCGACGCGGGGAGTGATCTGCAGGCAGTAAACCTGAAAGCCCATATAGGAAAAGACGGCAAATGGTATCTCAATGGTGTGAAAAGGTTTATTACCAACGGGAATGGGGAGATCGCCCTTGTCCTTGCGAGGAGCGAGGATGGGGTCCAAGGAGCCCGGGGCCTTTCACTCTTTCTTTACGAACGGGAAAAGGGGCTGAAGATCCGGCGTCTTGAGGACAAACTTGGTATTCACGGTTCTCCAACCTGTGAGCTTCAATTCACCGATGCCCCCGCGCTTCTTTTGGGGGAGCGGAAAAGGGGTTTAACGAAATATACCATGTGGCTTATGAACAGTGCCCGCCTTGGGATCGCTGCGCAAGCCATTGGAATAGCAGAAGCAGCTTACCGTGAAGCGGATAAGTACACCAGTGAACGGGAGCAGTTCGGGGGACCCATTAGAAAGCTTATACCTGTTGTTGAGATGCTAACCGAAATGCGGATCGCAATTGAAGCGGGAAGAACATTGCTCTATGAAACAGCCATGATCGTTGATATAAAAGAGGGTCTTGAGCATGCCGCGGAAAAATACCCGGAACGGGCAAAGGACCTGAAAGCAGAGATAAAAAAATATACACGGCTCGCTGGTTTATATACTCCTATAGTGAAAGCCTACAATACTGAAATGGCAAATAAGGTCGCCTACGATGCTCTGCAGCTGCATGGAGGTACAGGGTACATGAAGGATTTCCCTGTAGAACGCCATTACCGGGATGCCCGGATCACCAACATCTACGAAGGGACAACCCAGCTTCAGGTTGTCGCGGCAATCGGGGGGATAACATCCGGTATTGCCATGGGAGCTCTTGATGAATACGAGCAGGAGAATTATTCTCACGCCTCCGCGCTCCATG
>JAGLYY010000213.1 GCA_023131935.1 Spirochaetales bacterium
CAAAAAGGAAAATGAAGGTCGCGGAAGCATTTATCGAGGGAATGGTTTACCGTGTTGATGAAAAAGCACAGTTCATCCTGAGTGGAACTTCGATGGTGTTAAAAAACCATGAGGAGATCATCGGTTAGTGAACGACCACCCGCAAAGCTAAAAGTGCTCGACTGCTATGCTACAGGGAAAGGGAAGAAGAGGGAGGATTTACAGAAATGCGTGTATTTGTGGCAGTAGAGCTGCCTCCGGATGTTCATAAAACCCTTGCCCGGATTCAAGATCGGTTGAGAGAACAGGGCTGCCGGGGACGATGGGTACCGGAGGATAACTTCCATATCACCATGAAATTCCTGGGGGAAGTCAGGGAAGAACAGATTCCGAAAATCCAACAATCTCTCGATACTGCCGCTCTGGGTGTCCCTCCATTTTCATTGAAATTAGGTCCTTTGGGGTCATTTCGTAATGGACAGGTGTTATTCTGCAAGACAGATGGTGCGGTAGAAACCCTTGAAAAACTTGCATACTCTGTTGAAAGGGAACTTGTACCAATGGGCTTCAAGCCTGAAAAACGGAAATTCAGGGCGCATATTACCATTGCCAGGGCAGTAACGGGGTTTTCTGATTATTGTGAAGCAGCAGACAGAAGTTCAATTGTAAAGTTTAAGGTAATGAGTTTTGTACTAATGGAGAGCCTTCAGGGGGGGCAGGGGGTGCGGTATGTTCCCTTGTACCATGTGCCTCTGGTTCCGAATCAGTGAACGACCACCTGCATACAGACCCTCCGTAATCATTTCGTAAGAAAAGATTTAAGGTTGTCGAAGGTTTCATCCACGGTCTCTACCCGGGTGGAGTAGCGCTTTTCTTCATTTTCCCCCGGGGTTAGGCGGATGAGCCGGGCTATCCTGAGTATTTTCAGATGATGGGTGATAGTAGGGGGCCTCAAACGGAGTTTGCGGGCTATCTCTACCTGGGTAATGGGCTTACTTGAAAGGATCTTCAGGATTTTAATTCTCGTTTCATCTCCTAAAGCCTGAAGAGCCAGGGAGAGAAAATCAGGGACCTGTTCACCAGGAATCAGGGAAGCATCTGCAGGCCTGGCCCCAAACAGCAGGATACCCGGAGATTCGGATCCTTTTCCATAAATGATGAGTGGGGTGCTCCAGAAGGAGGGAGCAATAACCAGATCTTCCTCTTCCGGGATGATAGGATACGCAACACCGCGAGAGAGTTCTTCAAGAAGTTCACTCCTGGGGCGGCTTTTCCCAAATATCTTTGCTCTGTCAAGTTGTTCCTCCAGTATCTTTCTAATGCGGTTTTCCTCTTCCCGGAAAAACACCTCATGATAATCTTCGAGGGCTTTTTTTAAGGCCTGGCCAAACCTTTTCGGATCGGAGCAGAGGTCTAACCAGACCTCAAGATCCGGTTTCGGGAAACTGATGCTGTGTTTTCTCATTAGGCTTCGGATCATGTTGCATTCTTTTTCTTTCCAGGTTCCCCTCTCCATAATGGAGCGGAAAACTATTGGGTCATCTTCGAAGAGTGGAGAGAAGATACCAATCGTTGGAAGAATCTCTTCTTCCGGAATTTTCTCAATGGCGCGAAGAGCGGTAAGGCTGTCCTTCGGTTCCGGGAGGCTGTAAATCCATTTTAAAGGCACCAGCATGGGAGATATGATACTCTGAAGAAAGAGACGTGAATCCTTTGGAAGCCTGGAACGAACACCCGCTGCCCAGGGCCCGCGTAAGCCAACAAGCTCGGGATTATGGAGGGTGTATAAGCTGACAAAGAAATCGTATGCGGATCCATTATCCCAATGGATTGTACCCATAGATGCCTCCTCCTAAGGGGTCGCAATGTAAAAGTGCCTCTGTAGTATATCCGATGATCTCTTATCAGGCTACTATCTAATTAAGCCTCTAAAGACACGGGACGAAATTTCTTGACCAGAGACCTTCGGAAAAGGTATAAAGAGACATGAAATCAATACATGCTAAAGAACTATTTACCGGAAAAGAGGTCCTTAAGGACCGGTACCTTCTCTTTGATGGCTGCCAATTGAAGGGAATCAGCGAAAAACCTGAAGGGGAGATGCTGGGGAGCTTCGAAGTGGTAACCCCGGCTTTCATCGATCCCCATTGCCATATCGGGCTTGTCCGAGCGGGGGAGCCTTCAGCGGAGGCTGAGGCCAACGATCAACTCGATTCTATTATGCCCGGGGCAGATGTACTCGATTCGATTCAAATGGATGATTTTGGATTTGAAGAAGCTATTGAATATGGAGTGCTCTATTCCTGCGTACTGCCGGGGAGCGGAAATATTCTCGGAGGGAGGTCCGCCTTTATCAGGAACTACAGTTCCAACACAACCAGGGCCTTGATTCGCAGGAATGGAATAAAAGCTGCATTTGGTTACAATCCCATGTCGGTCCGGGAATGGAAGGGGAGCCGTCCCTTTACCCGGATGGGGGCGGTTGCTCTGCTACGGAAACGTTTTGACGAAGTAAGGATAAAAATCAGGAAGAAGGAGCACCTCACCGGGGAGGAGCAGACAATAAGTGATCTGCTTAACGGTAAAGAAATTCTACGGGTCCATGTCCACAAAATAGATGATATCGCATCCCTCTTGCGTCTGGTGGATGAGTATAACTTGAAAATTACCGTTGAACATTCCGGGGATGTTCACAAACAGGATATATATGATGAGCTGTCAAAGCGAAACATACCGGTTATATATGGTCCCCTCGATTCCCTCGCTTATAAGGTTGAGTTAAAACACGATACCTGGCGAAACATCAGATATCTTATCGATTCGGGGGTCCGGTATGGACTGATGACTGATCATCCGGTAATCCCTCAGAAGAATCTCTACCTTACACTCCGTTGGTTTCTCCGGATGGGTCTCTCCAAGCAGGAAGCCCTTGAGCTTATTACACGGAAAAACGCCGAGGTAATTGGAGTGAATGATATTCTCGGCACCCTGGAAAAGGGGAAGTGGGCCTCTTTCATCTGTTGGAACGGCGATCCTTTCGACCTTGCGAGTTACCCCGTTGCGGTTTTCGGTGAGGGAGAGGAACTTTTAAAGAACCTGACGAAAGGGTAGTTTCTGTAGGTCTCTATTGCGGAAAAACCACGCGGAACGAAGTACCCTGCTCAGGCTCTGATTGGACCGATAATTTACCTTGCAACTGATAAGTCAATACATCGATTAACCGGAATCCAAGGCCGTTTTGTTTCAGAGACTCGTATTTATCCGGCAGACCCATACCGTTATCTTTTATGCAGAGTTGGAAAAGGTTTTTTTCTTCCTGGCGCAAGATCTGGAAAGTTATTCGGATTAGCCCTTCTTTCGAGTCAGCAGAAAAGGCATGTTCGTACGCGTTCGCAAGAATTTCATAGTTAAGCAGGGCGAATGGTACTGCCAGATCGAGCACCATTGTGCTGCTATCACTTTCTATCTGGATTTTGACTGGGGCCTGTGCATCCCGGAATTTATTATGAAGGTACATGAAGAGACCATTCAATATCACCTTTACATCTATTGATAATAAGTTTTCTTTATGGTAAAGCTCCTCGTGGACGAGAGCCATGGATTGAACGCGTCCTTCGAGATCTCTGAGCGCTCTGGAATCATCTACGGTGGCAGGAACAGATTGTTGCAGACTAATAAGGCTGAGAATAAGTTGAAAATTATTCTTAACCCTATGATGGATCTCCTTGAGAAGAATTTCTTTCTCCGATAGGGATTTCTGGAGATATTCCGTGATTTGAACCGCGTGCAGCGCCTCACAGGTAAAAGAGATAAGTATATTCCCGATATCCAGGTCCTGGTCTGTAAAATAATCTTTGCTCCGGTTATGTAGAGAAATAATCCCAATGATGTTTCCCTTTTCGTTGAATAAGGGGAAAGAAATGAGAGAAAAACCGGAGTATTCTTTCCATCTGCTGGAATCTATATCTGTCTCCTCCCGGATATCATGGATAAGAAGCGGTTTGCCGCTCTTCATGACTTTTCCGAATACCGATTTTCCTGAAAGAGATAAGGAGAGGAACTCCGGAGCATGCCCCGTGTCTATCGCATGGACCCTCTTGAGCAGGTTTTTCTCAAGCAAATAGATACTGCCGCCATGAGCATCCATAAGCATACTGAATTCCTCCAGAAGCTGGTGGGCGTATTGCCAAATTTGAGTACATGCTGAAAGTCGTATTTCGGAATCGGAAAGCTGCCTGAGCCGTTTGTTAATATGGTTCAGTTGTTCGTTGGTTTCCCGCAGCTTCTCTGTTCGTTCTTCTACTAACTGTTCAAGATGTTCACGGTATTCCAAATTCTCCCGTATCAGCCTTGCCTGCTCCAGGGCAGTCTGTATCGCATGTGACAAGACAGATAAATCCATGATTGGTTTGATAAGATAATTCCAGGCGCCGAGACGGAGTGCCTCTACAACATCATGAAAAACATTTGCTCCGGAAACTATAATGATGGGCATATCGGGGAAATTCTGTTTTACATAGGAAAGGACCTCAATACCACTTACTTCAGGCATCCGTAAGTCGGTCAGGACAAGATCAGGATGCCTGGTTTTTATCAGTTCAATCCCCTCTCTGCCGTTTTCCGCTGCAAGAATGGAATAATCCAGGTCTTCCAGGTAACCGGTAATACTCTCCCTGATTGCCTTTTCATCTTCAATAACAAGAATTGTTTCCCGCGGCTTAGTGGACATTTCTATTATCCTCAGGTGTAGCATTCATCGCTATGATTTCATCCACCAGCAGCTGTAAATCTAAAATCGGTTTATGAAAAATTTTGCTGGAGGCATTGTTTATCGAAAAAAAGTCGGGAGGAATACCAATTTCCACGGAACCGGTGAAAATGATAAAATTTATATCCGGCCGCATCATTTGAGCCTGGCGGATAAAGGTGAAGCCGTCAATCCCGGGGAGTCTCAAATCGACAATCACCGTATCTATTTTGGTTTCTTTTAAAATCTGCAACGCGCTCGCTGCGCTTTCCGCGGTTGTGATATGCAAATCGAAATCTGTCAGAAATGCTGAAAGGCTTTCTCTGACACATTTCTCATCATCAACAATTAATACCGCGATCTCTTTCATTTTTTACCCTTTAACCATCACAGGGCAAACGGATAATAAATTTTGTTCCTTTGCCCGGCGCCGATTCAACAGCCATTGTTCCTTTATGGTTTTCAGTGACAATGAAGTATGACACCGATAAACCAAGCCCGGTCCCCGCGCCTACCCCTTTTGTAGTAAAAAACGGTTCAAAAATCCGTTTGCGTATTTCTCCAAGCATACCTGGACCGTTGTCGATAATGTCAATACGAACGATTCTCTCCTCACTGCTAACCCGCAATGTTAAAGTAGGTTTTTGTTTTTCCTTCGTGTCCGTTACAAGGAGAGGACCTTCTCCATCTACAATGTTTATAGCTTCAGCCCCATTTTTCAAGATATTAAGGAAAACTTGCTGCATTTTAGTAGGATCACAGGGGACCAGAGGGACTGTCCCTGAATCTTTTCCGCGGATTGGCCGGTAAGGGTTTCCGCCTCAGGGTTCCATGTCAGAACCCGCCCCTCTGTGTCGAGGGTAATAAGGGCTGAGGGCATCGAATCGGTAATATTTTGAAGTAGTTGCTGGAGGTAGAGGATTTCAGTCTCTGTTTTCTGAATGTTCTCAACCATATTGTTGAAGGTGTGTGCCAGGATTCCGATTTCATCGTTTCTTATTACCGGTACTCGAATCTCCCTGTCACCTGACGTGATTTGCCTGGTGATGTCTACAAGGTTAGCCAGAGGGTTCGAAATGTTGCGTGTAATGGACAGTGAGAAGGCAAAAGCGAATAATACTGAGATTACCGCGATAATGATATTGATGCCTAACATATAATAGGTATCCTGAAATGCTTCAGATTGTGCTTGCTCAGCCAGTAAAGCCATCTGGAGTTCAGGGATCCAGCGGTATACTCCAATAATGGGCTTGCCCCGGTGACCCTGAAAAAGGCCGGATCCATTTACGCGATCTTCTATCGCTTTTTTAGTACCCTCGGTGCGTACGTAGACAATTTTCCCTGACTCTTCAGTTTCTGAATCCGGATATCCTTTCGTGATTATCGCGTAATTGGCCCCAACCAGATAGGTTTCTCCCGATTCTCCCAATCCGGTCCGTTCATTCATAATTTCATTTAAGGTCGAAATGCTGGCTTGTCCCGCTATAACGCCAACACTTTGGCCCTCTTTGTCCATGACGGGAATGGCTGCAATTACAATCATCCTTCTAAACGTCGGGGAATAGATGGGAGGCTGAAAATAGCGTCCTGTCAGACCTTGCCGGAAGAAGGTTTGATTCTTTAATATGTGTCCCTCTCTTACTCTTTCGGTAGAAAGAATAACCTTGCCATTGGAGTCTAATAGAAGAATCTCCTCAAACAGTAAGCTATGCTCTATCATTAGCCGAAACCGTTCCCGCAGATCGTTTTTTATATTTGCGGATTCCTGTTCCTGTGTAAGCAGAATATTCAATTTGGCTTCCGCTCCGGGTCCTGCCGTCAGGGTGGGAATAAACCTGGAAAGACAATCTAACCAGGTCCCAATCTCCGCCTCTTTCAGAGTGGCAACCGATTCTAACTGGTTAACGATCTGCTTCCTGCTGTGGCTGAGGCTTGATATTACAGAGACACTGCTTATAATGATGGCCGGCAGCAGGGCAATAGCTATAAATCCAAGGAGCAGCCGGCTGGCAATGGTGGTGAAGGGGCGTGATGAATGTAAGCCTTTCATATTCAATAATAACTCACTTTTTAAGGTTTCTGTTTTGTCTGCAAAAAGCGCATAGTAAAACCTGGACATTCCGGATTGTAGGCATCTTCCATCTCATTTTTCCAGCGTTCGCTATCGATCCATCCAACGGGTACGTAGCCTGTATCAATGAACGGTATGAGCGCCTGTATTGCCAATTCACGAAAATCGAGGCTTTTTGACGGCTGCTTTTTATGGATGATAGCGGCTGCTTCCTCGGGATGTTCAATAATATAGCACCACCCTTTCAGGCTTGCCTTCACAAAACGGGCAACCAGATCAGGATTATCTTCGATTGTTTTCTCCGGCATTGTTTAGGGTCCTGTGGATAATATTACGCCAATTTTCTCCCGTTAT
>JAGLYY010000214.1 GCA_023131935.1 Spirochaetales bacterium
AGAGCAAAAAATGTAATAGGGGAAATTTGCATAGACGCCATCACCGCGGTAACCGTGGCTCCTGACGCAATCATCTTCTGCAAAGGACCCTCACCGATAATCGCGAAATCATTTTTTTTAAAAAGCCCCTGGAAGGAGAAGTCGGTGTCAGAATCTCTCTCAAGAATCTTGACTTGTAGATTCTCATCCGCGTAGAAGCCCTGTACTTCAGCCGCATAGAAGCCGGCGAATTCAATTTCATGGTACCAGTTGAGCTGAAGCGTAACAGAATCAAGTTCGCTGTTTTGGGAGGAGCGGGTACACGCGGGAAGAGATGCAGCAAGAAGAACCGCCGCAAGAATTAATATGATTTTATTCAAATGAAATCGGTTGTTTGTTATCATAGTTGCGCACCTCACTAAAAGTTTATTCAAACAGTTTTATTTCCGCAAATTTCTTCGAATTGTAGTATTATCGCTATACAGGAGTAACAGCATGAAGAAAGAAATTATCAGTACTGATAAAGCCCCGGGCGCGTTGGGACCATACTCTCAGGCAGTAGTTTCAGGTGATTTTATTTATGTGTCGGGGCAGCTTGGAATCGACCCTGAAAAAGGGAAGATGGTTGAAGGGGGCGTTGAAGCTGAAGCCCGGCAGGCGGTCAAAAACCTTGTTGCGGTTCTTAAGACAGCGGGCTGTTCCGCCGGAAGTATCCTTAAAACAACTATTTTTCTCACCGACCTTGGGAATTTCAGCGTAGTCAACGGGATCTACGGCGAGATATTCAACGGGGATTACCCCGCGCGGTCGACGGTAGAGGTAAG
This sequence comes from Spirochaetales bacterium, assembly GCA_023131935.1. Lineage (GTDB taxonomy): Bacteria > Spirochaetota > Spirochaetia > JAGLYY01 > JAGLYY01 > JAGLYY01. Next base: position 804 of record JAGLYY010000214.1, read on the forward strand.
CGGGCTTCCAGCCGGAGGTCTTGTAGAGATAGAGGCGATTGCCAGAAGGTGAAGAAGAAAAATTCCTGGAATCATTCCAGTGTTTTTTCAGGCGGCACTTCGTGAATCTTGTGGTCTTTTCCGATGACGATATTCGCGAAATGCCTGAAGGTAAAGAACATCCCCGCGCCCGCTGATAAATAGTGAACGAAAAGACGCCAGAGGATTACTGCTATTCCGAGGATTGCCACAGGAACCGACTTCGAGATCACAAGGACGAAGAGCCCTTCGCCAAGACCCGCGCCGCCGGGAGTCGGGAGGAATCCCATGAGAAAAATTAAAAGAGCGGTAAAGGTGATGGTCTCTCCAAAGGGCAGGGGATTACCAAAGCTTGATAATACAAAGTACAACATCGTTAATATGGTAAAATAGTATATTACCTGGGAGATCACTGCAGCCGTGAAAGTTATAAAGTGTGATCTGAAGTATCGTCTGAAACTCCTTCTCGCGGTTGCAGCTTCTAGAATGATAAATTTCTTAAGCCGATTCACCTTGCGTAAAATGCGGAATCGGTGGAGAAGATTCCCTATCCGGATAAGGACCCCGATAAAAATATGAGGAGAAAGCATAATCAGGACAATGGAAAGAACAAATAAAATTTGCAGAAAACCGCCCACCAGAAAGGCAATGAAGGTCGCCTTTTGAGCCATAATCAGGTGGTGATAAGTAAAAAAAGCCATGATTGCGCCGGCGAGAACACACGCGGCGTTGAGCATCAATTTTGTCAATATGATAGAAGAGCTTTTACCCGCCGGAATCTTTTCATGAGAAAGGTAATATAGCGCGAAGGCTTGTCCGCCAAAACTGAAGGGAGTAATCATGTTGAAGAAGGTTTTAAAGGCGCTTGTGCGATAAGCGCTCAGAACGGATATCCGTTCCCCCGTCGCGCGGGTCAGTAGAAAATAGGATAATGCATCAAAAGTGTATGCAACGAAACACAATCCAATGAGTATGAAAAGATACTCTATCTGGAAACTCTTAAGGGCCTCAACAGTCCTTGAATCTACGGTAAAATAGAGGATAAGTGACATTGAACCCAGGGTAATTAACAGAAAAATAAGACCACGCCGGGTCCAGTTCGCTTGCTTCATAATTTTACCTCGTTGCCTTTTATAGAACCATTTTCATCTGCGTTTTTTCTCTTTTACATCAACTCCGCCAAAGGCGGCAAACCCGTTAATCTTGAGAACCGGGGCGTCAGGTTCCGAGGAATCCCCGCATTGATCGTCAAAACCGCCAAAGATAGCAAAACCGTTGCACTCTACCCGGACTTCCGGCGGAACGATGATATCGACGCCGCCGAACAGGCAGAGAATTGAAACTGTGGTAGTCCCCAGGGGGAATTTTGCTTCCCGGAAGTCCAGATCAGTACCACCAAAAGCGCAGAATACACGAGAGTTTCTGGCAGGAGACCATTTACCCTTCCGCGTGATTCCGGAAAAGAGAGTAAGGAAGGTCTGGCTGTCCCGGACACGGCCGGTGTTTATGTTGACATTAGTGGAGGTGATAGCCGGGTTATCCACAATTTTTACCGGTTCAAGGTCCTTTACCAGATTCATCAGCTCAGTATTATTCCGGGTGTTTGTGGCAATATCGAGCCTGTGTTCATATTCATGAACATCGATGATATCATGGGCAAAATTGGATTTCAATTGCTCGATTACCTTTTCCCGCTGTCTGTTTGTGGGTCTCTCTTCATATTCTTGTAGTTCCATCCCGGCATCTCCTTCTACAAAAGATAGTATAATCATTAATTTCCTTAAAGTCACGAATCATTCAGGTTATTTAGGCTGTAGGCTGTTAGGCTGTTAGGCTGTTAGGCTGTAGGTTTTGGAAGTCAACCCATATACTTCTTCGCTGAGGAATTTTCTGGTTGCGCGATAGATCAGAAGTACCACTTCGTCAGCCAATCCTACCTAATAGTCTACAGTCTATCTACCTACAGCCTTCCCTCTACAGCCTATCCAATGAGGAGCGAAATCGATACAATAAAACAGATGTCATCCGGATGCGTTACATGAGCGATAGTGAACAGAATAGAGTTGCAGTAAATCTTTCCGCCGTGATTGTATCAATCGCGGAGGATGAACCAAAAGTACTTATCCTTCCCGGGAAGAGAGAGGGGGAGAACCCCTCGCTGCCATCAGGGGAGTTTTTCCCTGTAGAACACCGCACCCTTGAGCAAGGGCTCCGCTCCTGGGTTAAAACTCAGACAGGGTTGGACCTCGGGTATGTTGAGCAACTCTATACCTTCGGGAACCGGTTTCGAAGCCATGATCTCGAAGAGAAGGGGACCCGCCTTCTTTCAATCTGCTATATCGCTCTTACCGGTGCCGGGAAAATCCCCCCGGGGTTTGAAGCAACCTGGATGTCCTGGTATGATTTTCTTCCCTGGGAAGATCACCGGAAGGGCAGGCCACTGATCCTCGAAAATGTTTGTTCAGCTCTTGCCGCCTGGGTGAGTGAGGGGGTAACTCCCGAAGAAGAAGAGGAACGGCAATACCGGATAGATTTCGCCTTCGGCAGAGAAGGCTGGGACCCTGAAAAAGTCCTTTTCCGTTTTGAATTGCTGTATGAAGCGGCCCTTCTTGAAGAAGCTGTACGTGACTGGGGTTTTTGGGGGGATGATGAGCGAAAAGAATTGCCTATCTCCCGTAAAAACTTAAGCGGACCCTTTCCCGGGTCTCCCGCAAGTTTCGGAATGGTCCGGGACCACCGGAGAATTCTTGCCTCTGCCGTTGGCCGCCTCCGGGGAAAAATCAAATACCGCCCGATTGTGTTTGAGCTGCTCCCCAAATCCTTCTCCCTCTTTCAGATTCAGCGGATTGTCGAAGCTCTGAGCGGCGTCCCCCTGCACAAACAGAACTTTCGCAGGATTCTCCTGTCCGGGGGCCTCGTTGAGGATACCGGTGAAATTGATCGTTCCAATCCCGGACGCCCGGCAGCGCTCTACTGTTTCCGTAGGGGAAGGCTGTAGGTGGATAGGAAGGCTGTAGGCTATTAGGCTATTAGGCTGTTAGGCTATTAGGCTGTTAGGGTTTACGTATTGACCGAAGCAGAGCACCCTTCAACAATATTTGACTGAACTGAAACCGCCGCTCTTCTAATTTGAGAAGTCACCCCACATACTTCTTCCCTGTGGAAATCCTTGGTTTCCCGATAGATCAGAAGCACTACTTCGTCAGCCGGTTCAAATGCTCTGTGCTTCCTGTGCTCACGCACGATTCACTCCTTCGGTACTACAAGTCTACTGGCCACCTACCTAATAGCCTTCAGCCTAATAGCCTACAGCCTAATTCCC
>JAGLYY010000215.1 GCA_023131935.1 Spirochaetales bacterium
CCTCTATTGACCGCTATTGTTTGTTGTGATGAGAATACAGCTATTCGTATACTTGAAATGGGGGCTTGTCCCCGAATAGCAGGCTCTAATGGCATTACCCCTTTGCATATAGCTATTAAGAAAAATTATTTTCCCCTTATGGAAAAACTTATTGATTTGGGAGCGGAACTTAATGCTCAGGATACGAATGGGGATACGCCAGTGCATTACGCGGCTATGTACAAGAGGAGTGAAATGCTTAAAACCCTGTATGAGTCCGGCGCAGACCTTACAATGCGGGATCATAAGGAGCGGTCCCCTCTGTATTTTGCAATTGGATGTAAAGATGATGATATTCGGCGAGAAATGGTTGCGCTTTATATTGAAAACCTGGATGGATTACAGATTGTATCGGAAAATGGAACATCGGTTCTCTATTTTCTTATAGAGCTTGGATATAATGACCTTGCTCTCCGTTTTCTAGATTGGACGGGGGATTCAGAACCCCCGAAAAACGGAGAGTATACGGCTTTGTATTGGGCTGTAAAGCATGGAAACCTCGATCTCGTGAAAAGGCTCATTTCTATGGGGGCTGAGGTAAATGTTTCAAAAGATAATGGTTTGACAGCTCTTCAGGCAGCGTGTTATGATCCAGAAAATTCTCTCATCGTCCAAGAGCTTCTTTCCGCAGGGGCTGACCCTCATATTGATTATAAGGGATGGACCCCCCTGCACTATGCCTCAAAAAAAGTATGTGAAGAAACTGTTCGGCTTTTAGTGGAAGCAGGCGCAAATGTAAACCTGCTATCACCTGGATCTCTTTCACCTCTCCATTATGCGTTTCTGGAGGATCAACTCGAACTCGCGGAATTTCTTATTCTGATGGGAGCGGATCCTCTTGTAAGGATAAATCAAGATTTCAGCCCTTTTGATCTGCTCGTTATGAAGGATGAATATCCGGATACATTTCTCGATATTTTTCTACCGGAATATCTGAAAAGAAATGGTGATCTTTTTCAGGAAACGATCACGGGAAGGACTCCCCATGATTTTATCAGGATGCGGCTTACACGGTCACACTTTCTGAGGTACCTTGAGATCATTGAAGAATATGGGTATCAAATACCTGAAGAGGACAAAATCCGGAAGCTGGACATAACAAATATAGATTCTTCTCACCTCGAAGTTTCGCTGGATCATCCATCGGTCGAGGCCGCGGGGAGTCCAGGGGATGTGGTGGAATTCAACACATACTCTTTGAGAATTTCAGGGGGGATGATCAAGAAAAAACCTGGAGAGATGATTCGTGTTGACGCGGAATACTCTGGATTTGATGAGGAAAATTGTAATATCACCTGGTTTCTTAATAGAAACTGGGATTCTCCATCCATTCAGACGGGCGCCTATTATAATTTCAAATACAGTATAAATCGCCAGGCAGTAATAGTAATCAGTGTTATTGTTGAAGATGATGAGGTCCGGCTGCTCGCGGAAACATTGCTATTTATAGAACCGGAGTAATAATACTGATAAGACTATGGAAGCCGTCTGTTGGCTCAAGTGCCCTTTTAATGGAAAAAAGGACACTTGACAATAATACAATTCGCAAGTATAATCTCCATATTGTATAATGACCTGGAAAAGCACCACTTGTAAAAATGGCTTTCTATTCTTGAAGCAAGTTTCATAATCTATCGTTTAAGGCCATACTATAAAAACTGGAATAAAAGGATAGTAAAATCACCAAAACTCTTTTTTTTTGATACCGGATTTGTTTCCTATTTATTGGGAATAGAAAACAGCAGACAGATGAGAAACCATCCTTTACGAGGAGCAATCTTTGAAAAACTTCAAAAGACATACAATCGATCAGGATTGATCATTGGAGATAATATTTGTCAATCCAGGTCCGGATATTTTATTTATGGATATTCTTCTATTTATAATTTATATGAAAAACTGACAGATGATGGGAATTTTAATGTTTCCAACAAAACCGCGGAAAAAGGACAAATTCCTTGAAGCCGGCAAGATTGTCAAATATAAGTCCTGAGGGGACAAGTTTTGCTTCTTACGCGAGGTACTCGTTTATGGCCGCTGCCGCCCGGCGTCCTTCACCCATTGCAAGAATTACCGTTGCGGCGCCAAGGACGATATCCCCTCCGGCATATACCCCTTCAATTGAGGTTTTCTGATTCTCGTCAACAATGACATTTCCCCACTGGTTTACTTCGAGTTCGGGAGTGGTTTTGGAAATGAGGGGATTAGACGAGTTTCCGACAGCGACAACCACTGTGTCCATCCCCATAACAAACTCGCTGCCTTCGATAGGAATTGGCCTGCGTCTTCCCGAAGCATCAGGTTCGCCGAGTTTGTATTTCAGACATTCGATTTCCGTTACCTTATCTTCATCATCTCCGAATATCCGTTTTATATTGGTAAGAAGGTGAAAAATAATTCCCTCCTCTTTCGCGTGGGCAACCTCTTCGATCCTCGCGGGCATCTCCTTTTCGGTCCGGCGGTAAATGATATTCACCTCTTCCGCTCCGATCCGGAGGGCCATCCGCGCGGAGTCCATGGCGACATTTCCACCACCGAGGACCGCGACTTTTTTCGAAGGATAAAAAGGGGTATGGGAATGTTCAACGTCATAGGCTTTCATCAGGTTTGCCCTGGTGAGGTATTCATTCGCGGAGAAAACACCGACAAGGTTTTCCCCTTCAATTCCCATGAAGTTTGGCAGCCCGGCGCCGGTACCGATGAACAAGGCATCGTAGCCCTCTTCGTTTAGCAATTGCTTGAGGGTTTTGGTTCTTCCAACGAGGAAGTTGGTTCTTATTTCAACACCCATCCGTTCAAGGAGGTGTATTTCCTTCCGGACAATATCTTTAGGAAGCCGGAACTCCGGGATGCCGTAAACCATGACTCCGCCAGGGACATGTAAGGCCTCGAACATCGTTACCGAATGACCCATTTTCCGGAGGTCCGCTGCCGTGGTGATCCCCGCGGGACCGCTTCCAATAATCGCGACCTTTTTGCCGGTGTCCTTTGCGACAGGAGGGACCGAAACGATGTCGTGTTCCCGCTCCCAATCGGCAACGTACCGTTCAATTCTTCCAATAGCTACCGATTTGTTTACATCTTTCAGAGATTTTCCGACAGTACAGAATTCCATACACTGGGATTCCTGAGGGCATACTCTGCCACAGATTGCCGGGAGGATATTGGCCTCTTTGACGATCCGAATGGACTCCCTGAAATCCCCTATAGCCGCGGCGTGGATGAATCCGGGGATATCGATTTGCACCGGACAACCGTTAATACACGGGGCGTTCTTGCATTGCAGACACCTTTCTGCTTCTAACCTTACCTGTTCTTCGGAATAACCGAGGGCGACCTCTTCAATATTATGACGGCGCTCAACAGGATCCTGGGCGGGCATATCCTGCTGGGGGATAGCTAAACGGTCTTTTGGAGTAAGCTTTTTATCTTCCGGAGTCAGGATTTCATGCATCATGTTTTTTCCTCTCAATCTCCATTTCCAGGTGACATTTTTCATGATCAGCATCTTCCCGGGGCTTAAACGCTCTAAGCCGTTTCATCATTAAATCGAAATCAACAGCATGTCCATCAAACTCAGGTCCATCAACACAGACAAACTTTGTCTTTCCCCCTACCGAAACCCTGCAGCCGCCGCACATACCGGTGCCATCGATCATGATCGTGTTGAGGGATACAACTGTATAAATACCATAAGGCCTTGTTGTTTCAGCGCAGAATTTCATCATGATCGGGGGGCCGATTGCTACAGCTATATCAGGTTTGGGAGTCCTTTCACAGAGTTCTTTAAGGGGTTCAGTTACCAGGGCCTTCCGTCCATAGCTGCCGTCATCGGTACAAACAATGAGTTCATCCGAAAGTGCCCGCATCTCCTCTTCCATGACAATGAGTTCCTTCGTTCTGGCGCCGATGATGGTGATGATCCTGTTACCGGCTTTTTTCAATGCCTCGACAATTGGGTAGAGAGGCGCGGTGCCGATTCCTCCGCCAACACACACGGCTGTACCGAAATTTTCAATATGGGTTGGGGT
>JAGLYY010000216.1 GCA_023131935.1 Spirochaetales bacterium
ATAACCTGCATCTTATACAGATTGCCGAAGGGTGGAACCGCTCCAACGGTGCAATCAGGGCACGCCTCCTCCATTTCCTTTTCATCTGCCAGTTCTACCTGTTTTGCTCCGGTAAACTGCTTAACCCGCTGGAAATCCACCCGGTAAGGTGCCGGAAGTACCGCCATGACCATTTCGCCATCGAGTTTCATGATAACGGTTTTGACCATGAGCTTACCCTTAATGTGCGCGCTTGCGGCTGTTTCCTGGGCGGTGTATGTCCTTGGATGCCGCATGGTCGTAAAGGGTACGTGGTTCTGATTTAGATAGTCGATAAGTTTTTGAACTGCCATTTTCTCCCTCCTGATTTGGTTTAGCTAAAGCAGGGAAGTGACATTTACCTGGTATATTAATTGTACTTGATCTGGGATGGAAATGCAAAGTTGTTGTTAGTTTTTTACGAATAAGAATTTTGCCACAGAGGGGGAGGGAAGGCTGTAGGTAGATAGGCTATAGGCTGTTAGGTTGAAGAGTGGGAAGGGAAAGAAGAAGAGGACCTTATGCTTATATGCCCTGTATGTTCGGTACATGCAGGCTAAGGCGTGTTAACTGGATTTTTGTACCACATTCATGCAATGAATTTAAAAAGGATTGTCAGCAGCACAATGATAGTGAAACCGATGTTCATGAAGGCAAACATCATGGTGAATAGTTTGTTCATATCTTCAAAGCGCTTATCAACAGCTTCGAACCGCTTTTCCATATATTCAAAGCCCTGTTTTACTATTTCTGCCAGCGTCTTTATGTCGCTTCGTAGCTATCCTTCCGGATGATGTTTTCGGTTAACAGTACGATATAGCGGTGGAGGGACTTTTTATTCTTTACTTCGACTGCCTCTTCAAGCTCATGCTCGAGAATTTCCATCATGGCTTCCATTCTTCTCTCCATATTGAAAGGGTACTCATATCCTTCGGTATTTACAATATATAAAGGGGTTATTGTAACCGGTGCTTCATTTCACTTTAAAATGTTTTCAAGTGCCCCAAAGCTTATTGTTACTCAGGGTCCGCCATCGGGATAGTGGAAACGGGGCGCTGTGAAGAAGAGTTTGGTCGAATAATATCTACAGTGCTATACCGGTTTCCGTTTCTGATTCACACCCATAAGCTTTGGGGCACTTCCTAATATTTGCATCGCATATCAGGCATCGCGAAAAATGGATCGTTAACTTGTCTTTTCACGGTGCCGATAAGCTTTCTCTTTTTATCAAAAACCTTGTAGGCTTTAAGGAAAAGCTCTCCTTTTTGCCATTCAGTAAGAGGAAAGGTGCCTTTCCCCTCACGTCTGATAAGGGTGATAAGATAACAACCATAACTGTCGGTCTTACCGGTTGCCAGAGTCTTATCGTCAAAACTGCAAAGTTTTACCTCCACCCCAGGGATGCCACCTTTGAGTCCGAGTACTCTGCCGACAACTGCTGCAAGTAGTTTTCCGCTTTGATTCTGCAGGATGCCTTTAATAATGCGGTCAGGATCCTTAATTCCATTTACGATGCTATTTCCGGTTCTCCGCACTTCCCTCTTTATTACGTTTGGACTGATACTGTACAACCTGCGTATCGCAACATCAACTCCACCCATGGGTAGACGTTTCCCGTAGGGGACAGCATGCATAGCTTCGGGATATTTCTTCACATCAAATACGGCGTCGATCCTTTCGTCTCCCACTAGAACTGTGTCCTTCAATCGAGGAACAATGATTACGGTGCGGTACCCTCCAACAACTTTTTTATTTGCAGCCTGGCTGATTGTGATTTCATAACTCCCGGGTTTTACACTCGATCGGAGCCTGTAGTATATATTCACCGCCGGATCATCTTTCGAATTCTTAGGATGCAGTTGATATAATGTGGGATTGATTCCAACGAGGGCACCAATCTTCCCGTTTTTCAGCAAAAAATAACGGTATTTCCCCTGGGCGTGTAGAATGTCGCTTGGGAACAACACTCTGGCTGCACCTGCCTTCTTCGGCAATCCAACTTCTTTAAAGCCGATGATACGCGCGCCTGCGGCAACTTTAGCCGGCACACGGAGGATGGTTTCACTTTCCGGCATTTTACGCGTATCCACCATCATACTCCAGAATGCATGCTGCTTACTGAAATTAGGCCGGAAATTGTTGGAAAGTTTTTTATAATTCACCGGATCGTCATTGTCATCAATCGCCATTTTATTCGTTACATCATCTGTTGCGGGTGGCTGACCAACAGCAATGTTACAGTTTCGCACGGTAATATTGTTGGTTAGTTGATTGGCTGCCCACACGGTGTTTCCAGAATTCAGATCAGGTGAAGTATCTACACCACTCGTCCAATCAGGCTGACCCGTTATATTGGGCAGATTGATTGTAACAGCATTGCAGCCATGATTATCCGCAGGATCAACAGGGACATCCCCTTCTGCAAAATGCCAGATATATTCTGCAATTACGTACTCCCTGGGATTGTTCCAGTCGGAAGCCCCGGAAAGCGGGGGTATTGCTTCGACTATATCAACATCAAAGTTGCTTCCATTGGGCGTATAACACTGAAATTTCGTCTGAACATAACTGTCAGGAGGAGTGTTGGGATCATCAGCATAGTTTTTCTCATAATTATTGCCACGCGCATTAGCGGGATCGAATGCTGCCCTGAGAGCGCTCCCGAGGAAGAAAACCTGCACATTTGCAGGACCTGGTACGATACCACGGTTCGAGAATCGGACCCAGACCCTGTTGTAATAGCACTGGGTTCCGTAATCGGACCATCCGGTATCGGTTATTTTTATTGTCTCCCCTGATGTATGAGCGGATATCTCTATATAGCCATTCGGTGTATAAATATCATTGTCTTCATCCCTGGCAAACCCTGCCGGATAGAGCGTTTGATCTGTACCTTGCGGATCAGGCAGAGACCCAGATTCTCCGGCGAAAACACCAATGGTAATATCGGGGCTCAGCCATCCTCCGGGGTTCTGGATGCCATCATCCCCCGGGGTATCTCTCACGTAAAAATCCGGTAGAAACTGGCGTATAACACCTCGAACATCACCTGTCCGGACATATGTCGCGTCTTCACCTGTATCGAAATACTCTGCAGCATTAGCTCCGGCTATGAGCCCCGGGGAAGAGATGAGCGGTGCGTCTGCGTACGCCAGGATGAACAGACGCCGTTCCAGGTTGGTTTGATCTGCTGCAACCTGCCAGG
>JAGLYY010000217.1 GCA_023131935.1 Spirochaetales bacterium
TTTTCAATTCCCTGAGGGCCCTCCACGCGCCTATCTGATAAACACCTTTTGCCCCTCCTCCAGCGAGGACGAGAGCATATCCTTTTTCATCTTTCTTCATACTACCATTTTAGAGGGAGGATGAAGAAATGAGAAGGGGGTTTTGACACAATGTAAACTCCTCTGTATGCTTGCGGCTAACCTGGAAGCACGCGTGTTTGGTATCTTGTATCTCAGATAATCTTGCATGTATACTGGCGCAGGAAAGGAGCAGTTTTGGAATGTTAAAAAAAATAGAAGAGTTACAACAGGAATTCCGCACTGCCTTTGAGGAAGTGAAAACAAAAGCGGATCTGTTGAATTTGAAGGCTGACTTCATTGGCAAGAAGGGCAAGATTAGTAAGATTCTGAAATCTCTGAAGGATGCCGCTCCTGAAGAGCGTAAAACCCTCGGGGCCGAATCGAATCTTCTTAAAACCGGAATAATTTCTCAAATCGATGAAAAACTGAAAGCTTTGAATATTCAGGAAATGAACGAAGAATTATCCAGGGTCTGGCAGGATATTACCCTGCGCGATTCGGTGCGGGATAAGGGGCTTACAAGCGCCGGTTATCATCCTGTTTCAATAATCCAGCGGGAGATAGAGGATATCTTCATTTCCATGGGTTTTGATATTCTCGATGGCCCCCATATTGAAGACGACTATCATAATTTCGAAGCCCTTAATACACCGCCGAATCACCCTGCCAGGGATGTGCAGGATACCTTCTGGTTTTCCGACATGGTCCACCTCCTGCGGACCCATACCTCTCCAATTCAGGTGCGGGGGATGGAGTCGAAAAAACCTCCCTTCAAATTTGTAGGTCCCGGCAAGGCGTTCAGAAACGAAACAACCGATGCCAGTCATGAGTTTGTATTCCACCAGTTGGAAGGGATGATGGTGGATAAGAATATCACCGTAGCCAACCTCATCTATTTTATGAAAACACTTCTGAGCGAGATCTTCCGAAGGACGGTTGACGTCCGGCTTCGTCCGGGCTTTTTCCCCTTCGTTGAACCCGGTTTTGAACTGGATATCAAATGTCTCATCTGCGGCGGTGATGGCTGTTCGGTTTGTAAACAGAGCGGCTGGGTGGAACTCCTTCCCTGTGGAATGATCCATCCTAATGTTCTCCGGCATGGAGGCATCGATCCGGATGAGTATAACGGTTTTGCCTTCGGGCTCGGTCTCGATCGTCTTGTTATGATGCGATATGGGATAGATGATATCCGCCTTCTCCACGCGGGTGACCTGCGTTTCCAATCTCAGTTCAAAGCATATTAAAGAGGGAATCAGCATGATTATTTCAATCGACTGGATCCGGGATTTTGTTGATATCCCTGATATGGACCACCACGAACTTGCAACCAGGTTCACCATGGCCACCTGTGAGGTGGAGGAAGTAAAAAAAACCGGCGAACTTTTTTCCGGTATTTATATCTCGGAAATTACCGGCGTTGAAAAACACCCCAACGCGAATAAACTGAACATCGTTGAGTTTTCTTTAGGTGACGGTGTGCCGCGGAAAGTTGTCTGCGGAGCTCCAAATGTGAAGGCAGGATTAAGGGTCCCTTTTGCCCCGGTGGGAACCTGCTTTCCGGATGGGTTTACCCTGACCCGAAAGGAGATCCGGGGGATTCTTTCCGAGGGGATGCTCTGCTCTGAGGTGGAACTCGGACTTGGGGATGATGATTCCGGTCTGCAGGTCCTTCCGGATAACGCCCCTCTAGGGATGTCCCTCAAGGATTTTTTCAACATCACTCCGAATATTCTCTTTGATATTGATAATAAATCGATCACTCACCGTCCGGATCTCTGGGGACATTATGGCATGGCCAGGGAGTTCGCGGCGGTGTTTGAAAAGCAGCTGGAAAATCCCTTTAATGAAGAGTGGAAAAAGAAGATTGAGGATCGATTTAGTGATGAGCCCTCTCCAATTATTCCTGAAGTTGACCCGGACAGCTCCTGTCTCGCCTATTATGGAATAACCATAAAGGGAGTTACTATAGGGGAAAGCCCTGAATGGATGCAGCGCAGGCTCCTGGATTGCGGGCTTCGGCCGATAAACAACATCGTTGATATTTCTAATTATGTAATGCTGGAACTGGGTATCCCTCTTCACATCTTTGACTATGACAGGATTGGAGGGAGCAGGATCATCATTAGAAGAGCGGGGGAAGATCAGCAGTTAGTTACCCTTGATGAGATTGAGCGGGACCTTCGCCCTTCGGATACGGTTGTTTGTGACGCGGAAAAGCCCCTTGTCATTGCAGGTATTATGGGGGGGCTTGAAAGCGGGGTAGCTCCGGAGACAAATAAAGTATTTGTGGAAGCCGCAAACTGGCAGGATGTTGAGATCCGGAAAACCTCAAACCGTCTTGCTCTGCGAACCGACAGCTCCCAGCGCTACGAAAAAGCTCTCGACTCCCTTCAGTGTGAATGGACCGCTTTTCGGGCTGTTGAACTGATACTCAGGCTCTGTCCTGAAGCAGAGATTATTGGAAAGCTTGAATATGATGGTCATGATCTAAGTGCTATCCCCGCCCTGTCGGTAACTACTACCACCGAAGGGATTTGCAAAGTTCTCGGGAAGAATGTTCCGGAGGAGCGGATCATCAGCATTCTGGAATCCCTCGCGTACAGGGTAGAGAAGGATGAAGAGCGACTCTATATTACGGTCCCCCCTTTCCGGGCAACTAAAGATGTGGAGTGTGAAGCTGATATTGTGGAGGAGATCGGAAGAGTTATCGGTTATGATACAATCGATCCTGTTCCACCCTTCAGCGCGATTCGGACCGTGCGGCTCAGTGCTCCAAAGAAACTGCACCGGGAGATCCAGGACTTCATGGTATTACAGTCCCGCGCTCTGGAAGTTATGACCTATCCTCTCCTGGGGGAGAAATTACTTGAGCGGGCCCAGTGGCCGGAAAAGAATGAGAAACTTATTCTTATAAATGCTCTTTCACGGGACTTTGACAGGATGAGACCGAGTCTTATCCCGAGTATCCTCGAATCTGTAGCCTTAAATCAGAAGAACTACAAAAAATTCACCCTGTTTGAACTTGGACGGACCTATCATTCCGGAGATTCCACTTTCGCGGTAGAGCGGCATAAACTCATTGTTGCCTACTTTGATGTGAAGAAATCCCGGTATCTTGATGGAGCCAATTCCATAGAGGAACTTCTGCGCTACCTTAAGCTGCCCGCCGAGCTAAAAAAGACTCCTGCTCTACCTGCACTGATCCCGGAGGGATGGCCGGGGCTTCATCCTCAGGAGGTCCTTGGAATAGAGGTTAAAGATCAGCTCCAGGGAATACTCTTCACGGTCCACCCGGTAATTCTTCGGGGATTCAAGATTAAAGGGAACCTCACCCTCGCCATTATTGACCTGACCGATTTTGAAGAGGAGGAGAAATTTGACCTCTCCACCTACCAACCTATTCCAAGGTTCCCCTCTTCGGTCTTTGACTGCACAGTTGTTGCCGGCAGCCGGGTCCCAGTTCAGGAAATCCTCGGGGTAGTAAGAGATCTTGATATCAGGGAACTCGAATCGATCAGGATTGCCGATCTTTTTGTTATCAATGATGATGAAAAAGCGGTAACCCTGCGGATGACCTTTTTCGATCCAAAACG
>JAGLYY010000218.1 GCA_023131935.1 Spirochaetales bacterium
TGAGGTCGTAAAAAACATTTGAAAAGGACTTATTCTGAATAGTGGGAAAATACAATATGAAGTGCCCCGTGGTTACCACTGCGGATTTAACTACATGTGGCAGCATTACCGCATAACCAAGGAGGCACTATGGATATGCAGGAATGGATGTCCATGAAGAATGGATAGCTGGATGCTTCAAAAGAAAGTTGAAAATACGCGGTATTTTTGATAATATAGGCAAATATACAGATATGGAGGTAATAGACATGCAATATTGCAGTAATGTAAGCTATTTGGGGGGATATCTAACAAAAATAATTGGCACACTCGAAAAACTTCGAGATACCCTATTACCAAACTGATGAGTGGTGAAGTGCGTGTGAAAACATGAAATACAACCCTGATATTCATCACCGCCGTTCCATTCGACTAAAAGGATATGATTATTCACAGGCGGGATTATATTTCATCACCATTTGCACGCAAAACCGATTGTGTTTATTCGGGGAAATTGAAAATGGGGAAATAATTTTGAACGATGCAGGGATAATGATAAAAACCATATGGCATGAAATACCGGTTTATTACCATGGATTTAACATTCATGAATATGTTGTTATGCCAAATCATATACATGGCATTATCCAAATTATAAATGAATGCGATCGCGTTCACGTAGGGGCAGGCCCCCGTGCCTGCCCTGATATTGACGCCCAACCGAATGTAATTGGGCAACCACGGGGGGTTGCCCCTACGATGTCATTGCCCGACATTGTGCATCGATTTAAAACATTAACCACAAAACGATATACGGACGGGGTTAAACAAAAAAATTGGGAACCATACGATAGGCGATTATGGCAACGCAATTATTACGAACATATTATCCGTGATGAAAAATCCTATTATCGAATATTGGAATATATAAAAACCAATCCCCGGAAATGGCAGGATGATAAATACTATGACTAAACTAAAATCACCGAATCCGAAATAGCGGGTGGTGATTGGGGCACGATGCATCGTGCCCCTCAAACTATTTCTTGCTCAGGTCAATCTGAATGTCATCAACATCCGAATTGACCGGGAACGCGATATCTTTGAATTTGGGAAACCTGGAATGGGATTCTTCCTGATAGGACATCCACCATGGCTCTGTGGGCCCGAACAGCCCTCTATCCAGTTTCCCGTTGCCGTTTACATCCTGATAACAGCGGATGCCGTATGTTCCCTCCGGTACATCTTCAAATTTATAGGATATCCTCCCAAATCTGACATCCTCAGGGTCAATCACTATATGCAGTGTTTTGATACCAAATAGCGGCGTTTTAAAACACTCCTCATCCACAAGAAAAATATAAATATCCTCCATTTCAGTGATACTGATTTCACCTTCAATAGTAAAACCATCAACCTGAGCAAAAGCGGTGTATGTTATCAGCAAAAAAACACCCACAAGAAACAGGCTGATTGTCTTTCTTTGCATAATTTCTTCTCCAAATGTAGTGAACCCGAACTTAGGTTCACACTAACAAACATAACACCGCCGCTCCGTGTTGTCAACTATATGTGAACAATAACTCATATAGATTCATGTAAACCCATATAGATTCATAAAAAATCATAAAAACGTGATTCGCTGTCGAAGCGGTTGTCCTGGTCTGCGGAAAATTTGAATTGCCGGGTTCAAAGACAATACCTTGACAATTGCCTGTGTTCGACTTTAACTAAGAGATAAATGATTCTTGAGGAAAGTATATGAAGAAGATCCTTTTGATTGACGAATCCCCTCTCTTTCGGGATTACCTTACGAAAAAACTGTCAGAACAGCGTTTTGAGGTAATACAGGCGGTAAACGGGTTGGATGGGGGGCTAAAACTACGGAGCGAATTGCCTGATCTTGTAATTATGGATTATTTCCTCTCCCGGAAAAGCAGCCTGGCGGTTCTTCAAGAGAAGAAAGCCAACCCGAATGCTTCCATGATCCCTGTTATCATGATTTCTTCCAGGATTGACACGAAAAAGGTTGTCCAGATCGCGAAGCTTGGTGTTCAGAAGTTTTTTACCAAACCGGTGAAGCTCAACGCTCTATTAGAGAGTGTTTCTACTCTTCTCAAGGTTGATGTTTCGATAGATGAAACTCCCTCAATAATAGAAGCACATTTTAATGATGATATCCTCTTTATTGAGATTGCCCGGGGTCTGAATATAGAGAAGATTGAACTTCTTCAATACAAGATAGTAGAGCTCATGCAGATATATAAAAAGACACGACTGAAAGTCCTCATCATGTTCTCAAATATTGAGTTTCGCGATGAAGACAGGCTGAAGCTGCGCACCCTCATTGATATCATTCTCCAGTATACTTCTCAACGGTGTGTAAAGGTTTTGACAACTGCTCAGTTTGTGAAAGGTTATATAAACTCAAAGGATAACTGGGATGGAATTGAGACTGTTGATAACCTTGGGAAAGCGATGGATGGACTCCTCGGTCTGAAGCCTGACCTCTATGCCCATGATGAGATTGTCAGGGAGAAGATTCTTACCGCCTCGGATCCAAAGGGGGAGGGGGAAGAAACCTTCGATCTGCGGTTCGATGGGGAACGGGTATCTACCGCTACCCTTGAAAATCTGCCCGGGGATGCCAGTATTGCTGTTGTGGATGATGATATCGTGATCCGGGAGCTCGTGAAAACGATCTTTTCCGAAACCAGTTGGAATCTCAAGGTGTTTCCAAACGGGAAGGTCTTTACCGACCAGGTTTCTGAGCATTCCTTTGATCTTTTATTTCTCGATCTTATGATGCCGGAGATGAATGGTTTTCAGGTTCTTGAATATATGAAAAAGAATGGAATCCAAATACCTGTTATCATTTTTTCCGCCCTCGACAGGAAAGAAACTGTCGTGAAAGCGACAACTTATGGAGTCTTGAGTTACCTGATAAAACCCATTAAACCGGAAACCCTTCTCCAAAAGGCAGCTGAGGTGTTGAATTCCAATTTCTAATTCTGCCCTTTCGGCAGGAACCGGAGGTCCCGTGAGCTCGCATGCCCTGTTCACTTCGATTTTCCTTGAATCGGGAATTGGGATGGTTATTCTTGGAAGAAGTGGAACTATCCGGTTTTCTAATAAAGCCTTCCAAAGAATGGTTGGTTTGCAAAATTATGATCTTAAAGGAAACTCTTTTCTGGATTTCCTCCATCAGGAGGACCACAAACGGTTTATGTCAGCTTTCACCAGCTTTCTTAAAAGAAAAACAGGGTCATTGTCATTAGACCTTCGGCACCGGTTGGAAGGGGGTGAAAATTCATGGTGGAAGATTCAGCTTTCACTGGTAGATCATCCTGGAAAAAAAGGGAAAGTGGTTTCCGGGCTTATCATTGATGTTACCTCACGCAAGAGAGATGAAATTCGTTTGAAAAAAGAGGTTCTTGCTTCCGGGAAAGCCCAGGTAGCGGCAGAGAAATCCTCCCGGATCAAATCTGATTTTCTTGCGAATATGAGCCATGAAATCAGAACACCGATTCATACCATTATCGGGATGTCCGAATTACTTCGGGATACCTCTTTGGATCCTGAACAGGTTGAATACGCCGGGCAGATCCAGTTTTCCGCTGATGTGCTCTTAAACCTGGTAGATGATATCCTCGATTTTTCGAAAATCGAAGCGGGAAAGCTAACAGTCGAAGCAATCGCGATGGATCTCTATAAGACAATAGAAGACGCAGTGGATCTCCTCGCCCTAGAAGCTCATAAGAAGAACCTGGAGGTGGGGATCTTTTTTGAAAAGGATGTACCCCAATTTCTTCTGGGGGATCCATACAGGATCCGGCAGATTATCGTTAATCTCTTCAATAACGCGGTAAAATTTACCCGTGAAGGGGAAATCATTGTTACTGTTGAACTTTTCGAACAGGATCAGGAATCGGTTGTTCTGAAAACATGTGTTCAGGACACCGGCATTGGTATCCCGAAGGACAAGCTGGATCACCTCTTTAAATCCTTTTCCCAGGTGGATTCTTCAACAACGCGGGAATTCGGCGGAACAGGTCTTGGTCTTTCTATTAGTAAGAACCTTTCGGAACTGATGGGGGGGCAGATCGGAGTGGAAAGTAATGAAGGTGAAGGATCAACCTTCTGGTTTACCACTAAAATGATGAAGAGGTCTGAAGAGGGGCAGGTCCGCCGTTCAGATGAATTATACCACGAAGAGATGCCCGTCATTGTAGTGGACGCAGGAAAGAATGTCCGGGGGATAATTTGCGCTTATCTAAAAGAGTGGGGATGTATTGCAGATACAACCTCTGATGGCGAGACTGCACTAAAAAAGCTTCGGGAAAAGAAAGCTGCCGGTAAACCCTATGAGCTTGCCCTTATCGATCTTCGTTTGAAAGGGATGGATGGATGGCAACTGGCGAGTGAGATAAATGCTGATAAAAAAATAAATGCTACAAAATTGATTCTCATGAGCCCTGTCGGCAAGAGCGGTGATGAAGCAAAAATGAAGCTTCTTAAATGGTTTGATGGATATCTGACAAAACCCCTCAGGAAAGCAGCGCTTTTTGATGAAATCCTTAAAACTACCAAGACCGGTTTCGACCTTGAGGCGGCTGAGGAGGTTCTCCCTTTAACTGAGGAGGAAGCCCTCCGGCCCCTTGGAGGGCATCTTCTTATCGCGGAAGACCATAAGGTAAATCAGAAGCTCTTTGAAACAATCCTGGTTAATCTTGGATATACGGTGCGTCTTGCCGCAAACGGGAAAGAGGCGGTTGAAGCGGCATTGAGAGAATCCTTTGATCTTGTGTTTATGGATGTTCAGATGCCCGAAATGAATGGTTATGAAGCAACAACCATAATCCGGAAGGGGGGCCTGAAAGTCCCCATTATTGCTGTAACCGCTAGCGCGATAAAGGGAGAACGGGAAAAATGCCTTGAAGCTGGAATGAGTGATTTTCTTTCAAAACCCTTCAAAAAAAAGGATATCCTTCTTGTCCTGGAGAAATGGCTTACCCGGAGGCCGCCCGAAATAACGGAGGAGAATTTTTCAGATACAGAAACTCTCACTCCTGTGATATTTGATTATAAAGACGCGGTTGAAACTTTCCTCGGAAAAACGGAGATCGTCCATAAACTTATTGGTGATTTTATAAATAAGGCAAAGGCTGAACTTCCTCCTCTACGGGTTGCTCTCGCGAAGGAGGACTACCAAAATCTCAGGGCTCTTGCTCACTCCATTAAAGGGAGCAGCCTGAGCCTTTCAATCAAGAAACTGGGGAAAATCGCTGAGAACCTTGAGCATAGTGCTGCTGCCGGGAACTTATCAGAAAGCGAGAATCATCTGGAAGCCCTTGAACTTGGTTTTGAAGAATTTCTTCAGTACCTTGCTGAAAATCAGGAAGAATGGAATATCACGTTCTGATATCCCCCTTTAGTTATTGCGGTAATCACCACGAATTCGTTCTTTGCCGGTTCGATTCCAAGGCTGGTAGTTAGGCGGTACATGGAGAGATAGTCCCTCTGTTCCCGGGAGAGCCCGGCAGGCGCGGTCTCTTCTTTTTTGAATATTCTTTTTTCGTTATACTTTTGATTATAAAAAGAACTAATATAAAGAAATCCAGGGAGAGCGCTATGAATGTATATGACGATTTGAGGGAGATTTATCTTGCGGGAGTTGAAAGGGTTGATCCTTACCGTATGATAAGGGAACAGGTGAGATTAGAGGGTTCGATCCTCTCAATCATGGCTGATGAAAAGGCCAAAACAATAGACCTGGATTCATTTGATTCCATTATCATCCTGGGTGCGGGGAAAGCCACCTCAAAGATGGCGAAAGCTATGGAGGCTATCCTGGGAGAAAGAATCACTGAAGGTCTCATATCGGTGAAACGGGGGCATACCGAGGAGCTGGCAGTCATCGAAACTATTGAAGCGGGGCACCCTGTTCCCGACCAGATGAGTTTGGAAGGGGGGAGACGGATTGCCGAGCTCTGCCGAAAGGGGGATGGAAAAACACTTTTCATCTGCCTCATTTCCGGTGGTGGTTCCGCCCTCCTGAATCTACCGGGTACCCCAGGGGGAACAGATCTTTCCCTTGATGATATGCAGCGTACCACCGAGGCTCTGCTCTCCTGCGGCGCCACTATTCAAGAGATGAACTGTATCCGTAAACATCTCTCCCGGGTCAAGGGTGGGCGTCTCGCGGAACTCATGTATCCCGCGGCTTCCCTCAATCTGATCCTTTCAGATGTTGTCGGGGACCCTCTGGATTCTATCGCTTCCGGTCCAACAGTAGGGGATCCTTCAACTTTCCGTGATGCTATTGCTATTATTGACGCGTACGATCTTTCCCTGCCTGAAAAGGTGGTTCAGATTCTCCAGGATGGGTCTGAAGGCAGGATCTCCGAAACCCCTCCGCCGGGAAATGCAATCTTCGTGGCAGTAGAAAATATTCTCATCGGGACCAACCGGGCAGCCCTTAAATCCGCGGCAAAAAAAGCTGAAACCCTGGGGTATTCAACAATGGTCCTTTCATCCCGAATAACCGGAGAAGCCCGGGAGATTGCCAGGGTCTTTTCCGGAATCGGCCGGGATATAAGAAGTTCCTCAATCCCCTTAAAACCCCCGGCCTGTGTTATCGCGGGGGGAGAAACAACGGTAACCCTGAACGGAAAAGGGAAGGGGGGGAGGAACCAGGAGATGAGCCTCGCTTTTCTCTGTGATCTGCAGCGGGATCCGGGGGACGCGGAGGGGGTTTTCTTTCTGTCCGGCGCAACCGATGGAAACGACGGCCCTACAGATGCCGCCGGTGCTTTTGCCAGCCTGGAGATCCTGGAGGAGGCGGTAGCCGCAGGGTTAGACTCGAAGGGGTACCTTAGGAGGAACGATTCTTACAACTTTTTTTCTCCTATTAACCGGCTTCTTCTTACCGGCCCCACAAACACCAATGTTTGTGATTTGCAGATCCTTATTGTGAACTGATCACTACTCCGCTGGCTGCTCCGGCGCGAGGTTTTTTGACTCAAGGCGTTCTAAAGCCCACTGAGTATATTTTCTCACCTTTTTATCCGGGTCCTTTAAAAGGGCATCAAGAATTTCCTTTCCAGCTGGAGAATTGAGCCTTTCAAGGGCCTTCGTTACCTGGATTCGTACCG
Organism: Spirochaetales bacterium; assembly: GCA_023131935.1. Taxonomy (GTDB): domain Bacteria; phylum Spirochaetota; class Spirochaetia; order JAGLYY01; family JAGLYY01; genus JAGLYY01. The sequence goes on from JAGLYY010000218.1 coordinate 7,134, forward strand.
ATTCCTTTGGGTCCCGGGCAGCAGCGACTATCCCTCTGAAAGCAGCGGGGGAATCGATCAGCGCGAGGATTCCCGCTGCATCCTCCCGAACCTTGCTGTCCCGGTGTTTGAGTTTCCTGATCCGGTCTTCAATATATCCAGTGGCCTCGAGGGTTGCAAAGATATGGTGTTTCAAGGATGGAATATCCTCTCTCAGGAGAGTCACCATATGCTGCTCTCCTGTTTCCCCAATCTCTTTCAGAACCGAAGTAATCCGTTCTTTTCTTCGTGGTTCACAATCCTTCAGATGTTCAATGAGGCGGGCGATATCCTTTTTCCTGTTCCGCCTGGATAGATTAATTTCAGTTTCATTCCTGAGTTTCTTATCAGTGAGGAACTCAACGAGGATATCAAGAGCCTCAAGCTGTTCTGAAAGCCCCAGGCCATAAAGGGCAGAGAGTTTTACCGATTCCACCTCATGTTTGTCATAGAGAATAAACTTCACCTCTTCGAGGGCTACTGGAGAACCATGATTCGCAAGGGCTTTTGCTGCCTCCCTCCGAACCCGCTCAACAGGGTCCCGGAGCAGGGATGATGCCTGAGTGAGAGAGCGGGTTTCTCCATAATCCACCAGGGCCCATATACCAGCAATTCGTACATCCGGGTCAGCATCTTCCAGGGATTCCCTGATCTCCTTAACAAAGTCCTTTTTTCCTGATATTGGAAGGCTCGCGAGCAAAGCGGCCCTGATACTACCATCGACTGCAGAGAGCAGATTTGATACCCGTTCGTGAAAGAGCTCAGGTGAGAATTCACCAAGTATCCGGGTAAGGGCCCGTGCCTGATCGGGCTCAAGGATGTACAAATATTCAAGCAGTTCCTGAAGGACGAAACTAATATTCTGCTCTCCAAGGAACATGAGAGCGTTTACCCGGAGGGAGATATCATAATGTTCATTTGTGATGATTTCCCGGATGTCGGGTAAAATCAGGGAGAGAGGGACGATTCTTAAAGCTTTCCGGAGGCTTTCCGGAGCGGGAAAACCGGGGTCCCGAAAGAAATTCAGGAGGGTTTTTTTAAAAATCATATCCCCCCGCAGGGGTAATGACCTGAGGATAAGCTTCATCTCCTCCTTGTTATTCCTGCGGGACCTCATCTCCCGGTTCAATAGATTGAGGGCTTCATCATTTCCCCTGCGTTCTGCCGCTTTCAGGGTTTCGGAGAATACTTTGCGAAAATCCTTATCCTCCTGAAGGTTCCCGGGGAGGGACATCACTTTTTGCAGAAGAACCGTTATCATGTTTCTGTCTCCCTCTTCGCAGAGTATCTTTGCCGCGATAAGAAGGCTTCCAGGATTAACAACCGAAGGAAGTTCTGTAAGAAATCCAGCGACCTTTACCACAGCAGCGTTACTGAGGCGATCCATAGTTGTTTCAAAAGTCTTCCCATCAGCGAGATCGGCTTCCTTGAAGATTCTGGAAAGTTCTCCGCATTCCTCAAGGAATTCAGCTGCCGGGAGACATAATTCGAGGTTTTCCCCTTCGAGATACCGGTAAGCCATATTGATATCTTCCATATCTGTAGGTTTAAGGAGCTGGAGAAGGTGAAGGATTTGACTCGGGTCCTTCACCTCGATGTCGGACTTCCATCGGGCGGGAAACTCAAGGCTGATTCGATCCCGAGCAGTCTGGCGGACTGTTAAGACCGGGTCATCCATGGTGATCTTCCTCAGAGCTTCGAAAAGCCGGTCCTGTTCATCTGTTTCTATCCCTTCGGTAACGGTTTTTCTTGTAAGGGCATGGGAGTCGGTAAAGGCTTCCCAGATTGCCCGTTGGGATCTTTTATCAGGATCATGGAGAAGAATCCGGATGGCGAAATATCTGACGTACCATTCCGGATCGCCGGTCAATTCACGGAGTTCGCCGCTCTTCCCTGTTAATAACTTCAGTGCCTCTGTGCCGTTGAAATTCTCTCCTCTGCAGGAGAGGGCAAGGTTGCGGAGGAACTGTGGATCATCTTCAATTGCAGTTTGAAAGAGACCGACAAATTTTCTTTTTTTAAGTGCGGCTATAAAGGTATAAAATAAACCGGCATTCTTATTGATTTCCGTAAGGAGACTAAGGTCTCTTCTGAAAGGGTGTTGTTTTATACGGTTACCAAGGATTTTGTCCAATCCCAGGATAATTGGGAGATCTTTATCCCCTTTTAAAGCCAGTTTCCTGATTATTTTCCGTTTTCTATACAACTCGCGGTTATTCTCCTGGATATTATAGTCTTCCAGTAACCTTCTAACCTTTGTGGCATCCCCATTCAAGGCAGCTGCCCTTTTTTTAAAGCGATGGTGGGTTATAAATATCCACCAGAGAACGGCAACAATCCCAAGGAGTATTACTCCATCTATTATATAAACCCAAAGGGGAAGCGTACCCGCTATCCTGATAATCTCTTCCATATTTACTCCTTTCCCACTACTCTGTAAATCGGGATCGGTTCGGTTTTCCCTTTTACCTGTACCGGTTTTTTCTTTTCCAGCCTAAAGCCGGAGCCAAGATAGGATCTTGTAGAATCGGTTATTATGATTTCTCCAGGTCCCGCGACTCCTTCCAGGCGGGCGGCTACATTAACCGTATCACCGATTATCGAATAATCCATTCTCCGGCTGCTTCCCAGGTTTCCCGCTACAAGGGGACCGGTGTGCATACCGATTCCGATTGTTAAATTAGATGCCTCACCCTTAAAGAAGGTACGGTCTTTTGAGCGGACCAATTGCTGTATTTCCAGGGCACAGGCTACAGCTTTCCCCGCGTCGTACTTCTCGCTCTCCAGAGGTACTCCCCAGGCAGCCATGATACAGTCGCCGATGAACTTATCAATATACCCCCGGTACTTTATTACTATCTCAACCGCTTCTTTGAAATAGTCATTCAGTACCTCAATGATATATTCCGGCTCCTTTCCTTCAGAAAAATGTGTATAACCACGAATATCAGCGAAAAACACTGTTGCTATTTTTTTATCTCCTCCGGGGCGGAGGAGCTCAGGGGCATCCATGAGGTTTTTTACAATATCCTGGGAGAGATACCTGCTGAACATATCTTTGATAACCCGGCGTTCTTCGGTTACTGTTTCTACCTGTTCCTTCAGTTCCTGCTCTCTGGTTTCATCGGTAAGCAGGATTGTTAGTCCCTGGTACTTACCCCGCTTTCCTCTAAGGGGGGATACGTTCATTGAAAAATCTATTTCTTTTTCAGGAAGCTGGTAAATCCCCTTTATTCCGAGCAGCTCCCTTTCAGTGTCCTTCACCGTTTTAACAGATGTGATCAGCTTTTTCGCGATTCGCTTCTGGAAAATTTCCTCCATCGATTTCCCGATGCAGCTATCGTCCAGATTGAGTCTTTCCCGGGCGGCGTTGTTAAAATAGTGGATTTCCCCTTTCGCGTCGGTTGTTACCAGCAAGTTAGTCATTGATGAAAAGATGTTTTCCTGATATATCCGAAGCTCCTCAATCCGGTGGGCATATTCCTTTAAGGACCGATAGGTCTTGGAGTTCTGAAGCATACCACTGGCGAGTTTTGAAAGGGATTCTAAAAAGTAGAACCTCTCCCTATGGTAAAAACCAGGGTCTGTTGAATTGAGAATAAGCACGCCGATTTTTCCAGTTTTTCCCGAAAGAGGAAGGGCAATACCGCTTTGCATTGATTGGTGAAGCAAAAGGCCGAGAAAAGGGCTCTCTTTCCGTTCCATGAGAACTACAGCTTCATTGCATTCGTAGATAAATTCCACTATTTCTGAAGATTTTTCAATTCGTGAGGGAGGGGTGACTCGACCTCTTTTATAGAGAAGCTTTAAGTCTGATATACCTTCTTGCTGTTCAGCGTACAGGTAAAAAGCGGATAAATCTGATCTGCTTATCTCGATGGACTGCTCAACAAGAATTGAGACAAGAGGGTGAAATTCAATTTCCCCGGCCATCAAAGCACTCGTTCTTGAAAGTTCATCGAGAGTTGTTCCTAGGGACATGATTACTCCTTACCAAAATCTCTTGTATCTATTATAATCCTAATGGATTTAATATTGTCTTGCAATTTTCTATCTCCTGTATTAGCCTGTAGATGAAAAAATATTGTTTTCATCTTAAACTTAATGAGAAGGTAATGAAAAAACGACTTCTCTTCATTAGTATGCCTATTATCGCTGTGCTTGTCTTGTTGGCTGCTTACCTTCACGGTATAGTTCTGCTTTATTCCTTTCCTGATATTCAAGATGGTTTCGCGGATGTTACAGAAATTGGAGCGGATAGATACCGGGGGGCGATCCTTATGGGCGACTGGATTGGCCAATGGGGCGTATTAACCCCGCCGGAAGAAGCCGCGACGGGAGCATCGGTACCCCTGCGCGGGGGATGGAGAGAGCTTTCAGGGATCCCCCTTTACGAAAAGGCCGTGGGGATGGCTACGTATGCTCTTACCCTGAAAACACGTAACATGATTGGAGTTAGCGCTTTTTATCTTCCTCCTGTATCGGGCGCCTATACACTCTATGTAAATGGAACTATCATTGCCCGAAGCGGGGTTCCCGGTATGCGCCGTCCCGGTGATATGCGTGGACGGATTGTCCCATTCAATCAGACCGACAATGATCTCGAAATACGTCTTCATATTTCCAATTATCAAAACCTGAACGGCGGAATTTGGAAAGGAAATTTTGAATATGGTACTTTAAAGGGTATTCTCTACAGACATCAGCTTCTCAAATTCTGGGATATTCTCCAGATCGCTATTCTCTTATCTATTGGATATATAAACATCCTTCACTATACTTACCAACGGCGAAAAGAGTATCTCCTTTTTGGTCATTTAAGCTTCGTATTCGGGCTGAGGGTATTCTTCACAGGCCAGATGCTCTTCGGCGATATCTTTTCAAAGATCCCCTGGACTATTTTTTCCAGGGTTGATTTCGTTCTCATTTCCGTTGCTTTACTTCTTTTTCTTTTGATGATGCGAAGGCGGGGAATACTTATTCCGCCGCGGGGTTTTCTCCATACGGCCCGGGTCTTCGTAGCCCTCTCAGTCATCGGGGCGGTTTTTCTACCCGATTCGCTGGTAACCTGCGCACCTCCTGCCGCGGCCGGTATCATTGTAGCTATTACTCTCTGGTATATTATTTGGGCACTACTCCGCCATACCAGGACCGGACTTCTGAAGGCTGTTCCTCTTTTGTTTGTTTTCAGTCTGCTGGGAGTAAACGATCTTCTGTTTAATAGTGGTTATATCGCGACCGCGAACCTTTTAATTTTTGGCGGTCTCCTTTATGGTATTTATGTTTCCTTCGGACATTTTCAATCGACGAAATTGTCTTATAGAGAACTGGAAGGGGTATATGCAAAGCTTAAGCGAACCAATTCCCTGAAGGATGAATTCCTTGCCGATACTTCCCATGAATTACGTACCCCCCTTCACGGTATAATCGGTCTTGCCGATGCCCTGTTGAAAGGGTCCCTTGGCCCTCTGAATTCTGATCAGATAGCCACCGTAAGCCTTATTGCTTCCAGTGGAATGCGTCTGTCGAATCTTGTAAATGACATTCTTGACTTTTCGAAAATCAGAGAGAATCAAATAAGCCTTAGGAAAACCTCAGTTGATCTTTGGCAGATCATCGAAGGAGTCCTCGCAATTTCCCGGCCCCTTGTACTGGGGAAATATCTTGTTCTTTCCAATAACCTGCCCCGCCGTACTTTCGCGGTGTATGGAGATGAGGGGAGGATCGAACAGATAATTCATGCTTTGATTGGGAATTCAATCCGATTTACTGAGGAGGGTGAGGTATCTGTTTCCGCTACTGAGGAGGGTGATTTTGTCGAGATCATTATCCGGGATACCGGGGCAAAGATAGGATCGAATGCCCTTGAAAACCTTTTCAAGGCCTACGATACAGGTGATTCATCTCTAATCGAGGGGTTTGAGGCCTCAGGATTAAGTCTTGCTATTGCCAGAAGGCTGATTGAACTCCATGGGGGTACCATCGAACTCCATACCTTTGAAGATGGGGGATCGGCCTTTCAATTTACTTTACCAAAGACGGCTATGGAGGAAGAAAGTTCCGAGAGCGGAGAGATCGATTTCCAAACCGTTGCTCTGCAGAATCTTCAGCCCTTATTGGAAGGCAAGCCTTCGGATCGGGATATTGAAATTCTTATTGTTGATGATGATGTGGTAAATCTTCAGATTATGAAGAGTCAGCTCGCATCAATGAATTACTCGGTAGTACCAGCGGTCAATGGTCAGGATGCCCTTGAAAGGATCGAGGTTAAAGTTCCAAATCTCGTTCTCCTCGATATTGTAATGCCGAAGATGAGCGGTTACGAAGTATGCCGGAAAATACGGGAAAAATACTCTACCGCCGAATTACCGGTCATCCTCATGACCCCTAAAAACCAGATTTCTGACATGATGGAAGGGCTCATCGCCGGAGCCAATGATTTCTTGACGCGGCCCTATCAACAGGAGGAGTTTCTTACGCGGGTAAACACTCACCTGCAGCTTTCCCGGGTAAACTCCATGTACAGTCACTTTGTCCCGATAGAATTTCTACAATATCTTGGCCATGATAATATAGTGGATTTGAAGCTGGGAGATCAAATTCAACGGGAGATGACCGTACTTTTTGTAGATATCCGTTCCTTTACCAATCTTTCGGAAAATATGACTCCACAGGAAAACTTCAAGTTTATCAACAGTTATTTAAGCCGTATCAGCCCCATTATTCTCCGCAATAATGGTTTTGTGGATAAATACATTGGAGATTCTATCATGGCGCTGTATCCCGAAAAGCCGGAAGACGCAATTAATACTGCAATACAGATGATAGAGCACCTTACACTGTACAATCAGCACCGGAAGAATTCCGGCTATCCACCAATCAATATTGGAGTAGGTATTCATACCGGTATGTTAATTCTTGGGATTATCGGAGTACAGCACCGGATGCAGGGAACGGTTATTTCCGACGCGGTTAACCTTGCCTCCCGGATTCAGGATGTAACAAAATTATACGGGGCAAATATACTTATCAGTCAGGATACCTTTGTGCGGCTTGATAATCCTACAAATTATGATTTCCGGTTCCTCGGGAAAGTCCGGGTGAAGGGGAAGGAGCATAGTGTCTCCCTCTTTGAAGTTTTTGATAGTGATCCTGAGGAGATCCGGATTGCCAAAGATGAAACAAAATCCGATTTTGAACGGGGTATCCTTCTTTTTTCCAAACGGGATTTCAAGGAAGCAGAATCGGTGTTCAATGAGGTAGTCGAAAGGAATAACCAGGATCGTCCAGCTTTATTGTTCTGGAACCGTTCTAAAAAATATCTGGATTCCGGGGAAGTGAAGAAACCTGTAGATTCCTGATCCCTTCAAAGTTAACGATCGCAGCACACGTATTCAGATCAAATCAAATCCAGATGTTCCTGCTTTTTCAAGATAAGCCGAAGTTCCCTGGCATTACGGATAGCCTGCCCCTTCAAGTGATTGTTAAAGGTTATGAAAAGCCGTTTTACCGAAGCCGCGATTGTTTCAATATCCGGCACCCAGCTTAGTAACTCTTCATGAGAATAAAGATAATTGTACCGGGTTCCACTGTCTCCGGACCACCAGCTTTCACTATTCCGGCCATGAAACCGGATATATCCCGTGTCTGAGGTTGTTCTTACATCCTTTTCCGGAAGGTTTTGTATATTTGGAAGATCGGTTATTACATATCCAATCCCCCTTTGTTCAAGCTCCTTGTATACTGAAGGCAGGAGCCACTCACTGTTTCTGAATTCAATTACTAAAGGCAGCTCCTTCATGAGGGCGCAAAGTTGCCCAAGATATATTCTGTTCTCCCGGGAATAGTGAAAGCTGAATGGAAACTGCAGAAGGACCGCCGCGAGCCGTTCTGTCTGTAAAAGTACATCGACTGCCTGCAGGAAATTCAGTGCCCCGGACCTCCAGTCTCCATCTCGCTGGAGGGTAAAGCTCCGGTGCCCTTTTATGGCGAAGAGAAAATTACCAGGGACACGATTCATCATACTTTCTAATTGACCTTTTTCGGGCATCCGGTAGTAACTGTAGTTCAGTTCTACAAAAGGGAATAAATCCGCGTAGTAAGATAGAAATTCTTTGCTCGAAAGGTCGACTGGATAAAAAATCCCGGACCAGTCGGTATAGGAGTAACCAGATGTTCCGATCAATATCTTTCCCATAAGTATTATGTGATTATACTACAAAAGAGAGTCCCCACCTATGAAAACCGTTCTTACGTTATGATCTGGATTTGCCGATACACTAAATGCGTACGTTGCGTACGTATAAAACTGTTAATGCAGGAACATATGCCGGCGATTTCCGATATTATACTCCAGGCTCTATCCACCTCAACCGATGGTCTTCTTATCCTCAATCGGGAAAAGAAAGTACTCTTTGTGAATGAAGTCTTTGCCGATTTCTTCGGCCTTACTCCTGCAGGAATCCTGAAAGAACAACAGAATATTCTTTCTTATATACCAATAAATGGGGGACCGGAGTTAAACAGGGTATTCAATCTTCGATATGGGGATCTACCTGAAAGGCAGCTCTGCATTTCCTATAGTGAAGCAGGTTTCGGGGAAGATGGAAATACTCTGGTACATCTTGTGCCGCTTCAGATTCCCGATTATGCCGAATGGAAACAGGATGTTTCGAGGCACCTCTTTGAGAACATCCAGGATCCTGTTATGTACGTTGATGCCGAGGGGAAAATCCAGCAGGTCAATAACTCCTTCACCAGAATTCTGGGCTATACACGAGGGGGTGTTTTAAAAGCAGAGGATCTATATGTCGATGGTGAGGATTTTTCCCGAAGGTTAATTGCCCTTGATGTAGAGGACAGGCTGCCAGATATAGAAACTCGCCTTCAAAGGGCTGATGAGAAAATACTTTCTTTTCAAGAAACAATATGGGTCCATCGAAATCCGGGCAAGCAAGTTCTGGGATACACAAGCCACCTTCGGGACCTATCCCGCTATGAATATCTTAAAGCACGGCTTTCAGTTTCCCAGCAGAACTATAACAGGCTTTTCGAAATAATCACCTCTTCAATCATTATAGTAGATGAACTGGGAATCATTATTAATATAAACTCTTCCGCTGAGGTGCTGTTCGGACATAACCGGGCCGACATTATCGGACAGCAGTATGATGATATTTTCCGTTTAGGTTCTTCGGGACCGTCGATAAAGGATTTGGCACAACTCACACGGGAACATGGAGGCAGGTATATTGATATCGGTGTTCCGCGGAAACGGAATGACGGCAGCCATATTTACACCTATGTAACCTATTTCCAATTGGAGCTTGAGCAAGAGGGGGGTGAGGTAATGTTCATCATGGAGAAGGACCTGACAGATAGAATCAACCTCGAAAAACAACTGGAACAATCGATTGTGCAGGTTAAGGAGGCCCAGGAGGCAACCATCATCGGTTTTGCAAAACTAACTGAGTACCGGGACCATTGTACCGGAGAGCACCTGAAAAGAATACAGGAGTATACAGAAGCTCTGGCCCGGGAATTACAACGGGATAGCAAATACAGCCTTTACATCAGTCCTGAATATATCAGAGACCTTTCCTTATCAAGTGTCCTCCATGATATTGGTAAAGTTGGAATAGAAGATTCGATTTTGTTGAAGACAGGGGCACTCTCGAAAGAGGAATTTGACAGGATGAAACGCCATGCCCGGATGGGGGGGGATGCCCTTCTGGCCATTGATAATGAGCTTGGACATGAGTCTTTTTTTACCATTGGCAGACGGGTAGCCTATTATCATCATGAAAAATGGGATGGAAATGGATATCCGGAAGAGCTGTCTGGAGAGGAAATCCCCTTATCCGCGCGGATTGTAGCTCTCTGCGATGTTTACGATGCCCTGACCAGTGAGCGGCCTTACAAGAAGGCCTTTCCTCACGATGAGTCGGTTTCAATTATAAATAAACAAAAGGGAAAACATTTCGATCCTGAGATCGTAAATGCTTTTCTTCGGATTCAGGGAAAATTTAAACAGATACGGCAAGTAAATTCCCCACAGACCTGATTCGTACAGTGATGCCAACTTCATAAAATGTCTCGGAGCACAGAGCAATTCTCATTTTGACATG
>JAGLYY010000219.1 GCA_023131935.1 Spirochaetales bacterium
TTAACCTTAATTTCTTGTGTTAATCTTGTGGAATCTCGTGGTTTTTAAGATTAGCTATACAAATACGAATAACCTTATGTAATAAATATAATCTTATAGAAGAAAATATGATTTTATGGAAGACAAAAAGCGGAAAATATCAAAGCGAAAGGGGAAGAAAAAGGGAAAGAAATGAGAAGAAGAGATGTGTGAGGTGATAGGTTGATGGTTGCTGGTTGATAGTTGATAGTTGATGATGAAAGAGGCGGAGACCTAAAACCTAACCCCTGAAGCCTAAAAGGAAAAAATTTAGGAGGTGAGACGAAAAAAATGGAAGACAAAAAATTGCTGTACGGGATTTTGGCAGTTTGCGTGGTAACGTTAGTTGTCAGTGGAGTTAGTGTGTATGAAGTGAATACCGTGGCAAAGCAGTTGAACACCCAGGGAGAGCAAATAGCGGCACTCGAGCAATCTCAACTTCCCCAAAATGTGATTATGGATGTGGAGGAGCCTGAGGCTGAGGTTGAGAGTGTGGAGGTGCCTGCTGAACTAAAAAAAATAGCAAAACCAATATTACGAGAGCCTGAGGCTAATGTTGAGAGTGAGGATGTGGAGGAGACTCCTGATGAAGGCATTAATCCTAATGGTCCTCCTGAGAATCGAGTGCTTATGCCAGCAGAGGAAAGTAAAAGTGCGATAGATGCCATGATAGTGCGGGATGCAGGTTAGTACCACTCAGAGAGTGAGCATTGCCTCCTGAGAGAGGAGAGGAGTCACCGACATCATAAACCTCGAGAAGACCACCGAAATTTTTTCTGCGGTGTGAATGAAGGAATCCCTTCCCTTCGGTAATTGCCGGGGAAGGGTTCCCACCAGCATTAAGAAATTATAGCCCACTTTATAACGGAAAAAATGGAAAAGAAATTATTTTTTTGTGTTTTGATTTTAATCGTTTGTGCAATAGCAGTTGTTATTGCTTTAAGTTTAAGTGGATGTATGGAGAAAAAAGGAAAAGAGATCCGCTTCGGTGCTCTTCTGCCCCTCACCGGAGATTTATCTTCTGCCGGAGAAGCCAGCCAGATAGCACTGCAGATAGCAGTTAAAGATGTTAACCAGTATCTTTTTAGCATCGGCTCTGAGATAACAGTAAAACTTATTATTGAAGACACAAAGACCGACACGGCAGTTGCTCTGGAAAAGCTAAAACGCTTAAAAGAAAAGGATGTCGGAATAGTCATTGGTCCGCAGAGCAGCGCCGAGGTCAAAGCGGTTAGAGAATACGCAGAAGAAAACGATATCCTGCTGATCAGTCCATCCAGCACCTCTTTATCCTTGAGTATCCACGGAGATAACGTATTCCGGTTTTGCCCTGACGATACGCATCAAGCAGAAGCTATAGCTAAACAGATGTGGGAAGATGGAGTCAGAGTTGTTGTCCCCATACGGAGAGGTGACGTGTGGGGAGATGATCTTTTTCAACTCACAAAAAATGAGTTTGAAGTGCTTGGCGGCAAAGTGGTTTATGGTGTAAGGTATAACCCCACCACCAGTGATTTCTCCACAGAGCTACAATCTTTGAACCTGAAGATAGACAAAGCAATAGCTCAATACGGTGATGCTGATTCAGTAGCGGTACATCTCATCGCTTTTGACGAAGTGGTGCCCATTTTCATTCAGGTGGGACAAGAACAGAGTGCTATCTTTTCCTCGATTAAGTGGTACGGCAGTGACGGCACAGCCCTGAACAATGCACTTATCACTAATCCTCAATCTGCCCGGTTTGCAGTTACAACAGGTTTCTCAAACCCACTGTATGGAGAAAAAGAGGAACTCGAAAAGTATGGACTCATCAAGAAGCAGATTCAAGAAAAGATAGGCAGAGACCCAGATACTTATGCCATCATTGCTTACGATGCCCTCTGGGTAGCTACTTTAGCATCTCTCGCTCCGGAAACAGAGAATACCAATGCCGATGCTTTGAAGAACGCATTGGTACAAACAGCCGAATCATACAATGGTGCTACTGGTCGGATAGCTCTCAACGAAGCAGGGGATAGGATGTCCGGGGATTACGATTTTTGGGCTATAAAAGAGGATGAGGATGAGGGAACATTTAAATGGAAAAAAGTAGCCGTTTACCACGTTAATCCAGACGGCACTGGTTTGATTTTTCACGGATAGATAAACTCGCTTATAGGGGTAGTAAGTATATCACCGAAATTATCGTAATTCTTTAGTCTTACGTGAGACCCGGCAACCCTTTCGTAAACATTCGTGTATAAATCCGCGATGGATATATTCTTTTCTTTTGATACAATTTTAAGAAATTGGTAAGTAAAATCGTCAGCCAGCCAAGCATTTATTTCGCTGTCATAATTGGCACCAAAAGAAGGTTCATTTTTTGAAGCTCCAATAAGAAAGACTACCCCCGGAGTTTCGATGTCAAGTGCCATGCTTTCGCCAAAACATACTTCTATCAGTATAAACATCTGCCTGTATTTTTTGTTTTTATACATTTCTTCTATTATTTCGCGGAATTCTTCTGCTGTTAATTCTCCACCCTCGGAAAAGGGAATGTAACCTGGTCCTCCATGATTGACAATATAAATGAATATGTTGCTGTTTTCGTTGGTTTCCAAAACATCAGGAGTGTCAGCCGTTTTATTTCCCAGTAAAACATTTTTGAGATTTTCAACATTAACCACTTCAAATTCGAAAGCAACCTCCATTCCTGAATAATCAATAACTGCATCTTCCCTCAAATTCTTACCACCAACTGTATGGTGCACATCCCCTTTCATTCGGTTTTTTTCATGATGTGCGATGTCGTCAATTAAAAGCAGGATTATCTTATCATCCTCTACACCATTGCTTTTTAACAGATTATACATTGCAAGCGCATCAGCCTGGTGCCGGTAATTCCGCCAGCCGCTGCTTGTAGCTATGATTACCGCACATAAATCTCGCCTCTCTTCGGGAAAATAACTTATCCCTTCCCCTGTTTTCAGTTTACCATACTTTTTGCTTGCCTTGGTCATAGTTGCCGAAGCACCCCCTGTCACTATACCAGCACCTAAAGATTCACCTGAACTTATCGTTTCCACCGTTCTAAAATCCCCTGCTTCTACCTTCCAGTGAGAGTAAAACGTTTCCATAGGGTCAACGCCGAACTCCGCATCGAATTCAAGGGGACCGGAAGCACCAGAAATACCAGGGTGTTTTCCCTGAAGTATCAGGTCTATGGCTTCATTACTCTCATTCCAGCCTACCTTTGGACCCTGACCTGAAACGATTTTTTTAAAAGATTCTTCTATTCCCTCTTCCTGTGAATGAAAGAGAAAACCTCCTTTAATATTTTCCTGCCTTGCAAGAGTATATACAGACAATAGAAATGCATCGTAGGTTGTAGCGGCAAAATTGCTCGGCCGATGCCCAAACTCAGTCTCATAAGCTGTTTCAAAACCAGTGGTTGGGTCTGCTGCCGGTGTTGTTCCTTCAAGTCCTTCGGC
>JAGLYY010000022.1 GCA_023131935.1 Spirochaetales bacterium
CGCTTTGCATTACGGTCCATTCATACAGTTGTTCTGCTTGTTGAATTTTTCCGATCTTCAAGTAATACCAGGCCAGCCAGCAAGTTAACAGGATCCACCGCCCTCCTCCATAAAATGTGTCTTCCGGATATCTTCTTACACCTCCTTTTTCAAGTAGTTTGCCTTCAATAGCTTGTACGGTTTTTTTCATGACAGGGTGATCGGGTTCTACAACGTTGAAAGGAACCGAAAGCCAAAGAAGGCTGGAATCAACGCTGTCTGAACCGATATACTTCGGGAATCGCTTGTCTTTCGTTAGATTTGATAAGATAAACTTCCTGATATCCTGAGACAGAACCGATAATTCCTTTTCTTTTAGAAATCGATTTATCCCTTCAATTCCGCCATAGACACAGGCCAGAGTTGATGGGTGAATATGATTACCGTTTTCTTCCCAACAGTCATGATTTGGTAATTTCCAAACCATTGTTAAATAGTCGATTGTGGTCCGTATGCTATCCTGAAATTTCTCCAGCAGGCTCTCATCCCCGGTCAGCCGGCAATATTCAGCAAGGCACCACAGCCATGTTCCGTATCCGTCAATCTGAAAATTCGGCCAACTATCCTGCGCTTCTATTCCATCCAGGGTATATCTGGCAGACAGGAAATCCTCCGGGTATAAGGCATGATTATTCGCAAGCTTTAAAGCTATTCTCTTTACCTTGGGTTTATAATGCCGAATGGCTCTATGCACCCAATTCAGGAACTTCTGACATGAATCAGCTTCGCCGCTTATCAGCATGGAATAAGCGATAAAACTGCCATCCCTTAACCATGAGTAGCGATAAACAGGGAAATCAGGAGAAGCGACATATGATCCGGAACTGTTTTGATTTTCAAGTATCAGTTTGATGCTTATTTGCTTTAAGTCTTTCAATTCGTTCAATCCCTTACCTTTTGCTAAAAACTGTTCTCATGCTGTCTTAATCCATTCATCAATAGTGCTTGTCATTTGAGTAAGCGCTTACCGTAAGCGCTTACTCTCTTTTATAAAAAAACCCGGAATCCAAAAAGAATCACTCCACCCTTCTTACCGAATCCCTTTCAACAATGTGATGAGGCATTACAACACTCTCTGCCGTTTCCTTGCCGCTAAACAGCATTTCTACTGCCCTTTGTCCCATTTCATAAATAGGCTGATGTACAGTTGTTAACGGAGGAATAGCCATTTCAGCATCCTGAGTATCGTCATATCCGATTACCGATAATTCATCGGGAACTTTGATACCCTTTTTGTAGGCGCAGGACAGAGCACCTACCGCCATTTCATCACTTGCGGCAAAAACCGCGGTAATATCAGGCGATCTTTGAAACAATTCTTCCATGCACGTTATCCCGCTTTTATACGCAAAATCACCATAGGCGATACGATCTTCAGAGATTGTCAGGCTGTTGTCAGCTAAGGCCTGTTTATACCCTTCGATTCTGGGAAGACCCGCAAGTTTATCGTTCTTAGTACCGCTGATCATCCCGATTTCCTTATGTCCCCTATCTATCAGGAACTGTGTTGCCTGATATGCTGCTTGCTTGTCATCAAGCTTTATGTGTGGAATTTGTAAATGAGAGGAAACTGTCAAAACAAGAATAACAGGTATTTTCATCGCTACTAACGCTTCTTCATAAACCTCTTTTAGCCATTCACTGGTAATTATGATTCCATCAACCTGTTTTTCGCTTAAAACATCTAAATACTCAATGGTCCTTTTACC
>JAGLYY010000220.1 GCA_023131935.1 Spirochaetales bacterium
CACAAGGTTATGACGCGAAAGGCGTATGCTGAGTATGTCGTCTTTGTCCACGGTTCTATTCTCTTGTTCTAACGCCCGCATAACCTGTTTGGCATATATTGGCGTGAATCCTGCCGCGAAGCGATAGCAGGAAGCATGACAGTAGGCTTGACAGGTGAATAACTTTGTTATATTACCATATCTTCAATATTTTTTTCAAGTATCTCACAATCATTTTCTAAATTTCCTGTCTCATTCTGAAAAGTTAAATACTTCTCTTCAAGTAAATTCATTATTGATTTATTTTCTATGTTTTTATTTTCATCTATAAGTTTCAATCCAATGCTTATCCATTTTATTGAAATTTTTACAAAATTCTCAATTTCTTCTATTTTAAGATATTTATTTGGACGATCAATTCTTTCTTTGCTATTATAGAAACTTTTTATAGTTTTGAGTTTTTCACTAATTGCAACTTGTGGGTAAAAATCTAAAAAATCATTTTTATATTTTGATTTATCAAAAATACTCCAAGTTTTCCATTCAGAGTTATTTTCTAAATATTCTTTATCTATTCCATACCAATCTTTCTTAACTTCCCATATGAATAATGGATTCTTATTAAATTTTGTTTGATGTTTTATCTTACATGGATGGTAAATGTAAAAATTCCAAAGATTATCTAAGAAAAGATGATGAAAATATCCTAATTTAAACGCATGTTCTTCATTTATAGATTCATTCTTATTATGTGGGACAATATAATTAAAATAAAAATTTAGATTATTATTTCCCCATTTTTTATTTTTTAAATTGCTATAATGACTTATTTCAGAAGGGGGCGTATATGTAATTCTATCATCATTTAGCATTCCTGAATCAGGTGCTATATTTCCAATTAAAAAACTTTCATATTCTTTTTCTTTGAATTTATTTTTGAATGCCTCTGCAACTCGTAGATGAGTAATCCATGTGGCCATCTTATTTTCCTTATAATTCTTTTATCTTTGGCAATATAACATATTCCACCTAAAGTTTTCCCTATCTTAGCATTCTTTTTCTTGCCTGGCAATAATAAGTGAGGAGAAGGAAATATGCGCCTCCGGGGGTTATTATTACGGCTTGTTGAACAATGCGGATTCCTATACGGATGAGGGAACCACCGGAGGCGGAAGCCCATTAATTGAGGCCGGAGTCGGTTTCAATCTGCTTCTGGGTCCATCCCTGGATATTGATATTGGCATTTCGTATCAAAACTACCTGGGTCTGTACGGCCTTAACTATGTAGTAGATCCCCGTACCCCTTACACCGAGCTGTCACAGCAAAGAGAGTGGATCGATTTCATCCAATTTCCCCGCCAAACTCTGGAATACCGGGCTGGTGACTGCGATGATCTTTCCATTTTGTACTGCGCCCTTCTGGAGTCGGTCGGTATTGAAACCGCCTTCATTACCGTTCCCGGTCACATCTTGATGGCTTTTTCATGCCTGATCTCCTTGTATCTCAATGAGTTATTTTTCCAGATTACCCATCAGACACAGGAGATCAGGCAATTAATAGTCCCTATTTTGGACAGTTATGATGCTATACACTTATCTATGCATCAATCATTTTGTCCTGGAAAAAGAAGCTTTTATTTCGTATAACGATAATCGCTGCGACCACGGCTAAAACAAGAGTAAATATGCACTTACTTACCTGGTTGGCTTCAAATAGTTCCGATGAATAGTTTACGAGTATGTGAAACAAAGCAACGAGAAAGATACTCCGTCTATTCTTGTAATATAAATAATTCATGATAATGGCCAATGGAATTATCCCTACAAAAAAGTTAACTGCAAATAGGGGATGTTGCCTCCACAGGGAACTTTGGTATGAATTTTGGATAAAGAAAACCGGTAAATGCCAAAAACCCCATAAACCACCAAAAATCATGCTCGTTTTAAATAGGTTGAATTTACTGGATAGACTATCGACACCATAGCCTCTCCATCCCAGTTCTTCAAGTAATGGCACTAGAACCAATATAATCATACTTAAAATTACTTCGCCATCAAAGACTTTAAACTCTTCGGCAAATCGTAATTGTTCTAATGGCTGACCAAACACTGTTGATATAAGTATTGAGATGACCATAGCTACAGGTAAAAAGAATAAGGTAAATGGTATGTAGTTTTTCCTAATTAATCGTAGATTATAGATTCTTTTCCTAAAATCAGCTCTGAAAGCTTTATCACTAAAAACAAACATCATGATTAAAGCGGCAATGTATGGTCCCATATAAGCTAATAGTAAAAATATGATATTCTTATCGCCACCTTGATGACTCTGCACTACAAGAATAAATCCATTAATCCACGTGATTGCAAATGCCAGTACAAAATAAACCACTGGCCTGTATTGATGTGTTTTATTCATTTTTTTCTCCCTTAGATAAGTTGTTATTCATAAAATCGAATGTACCACGCTTGGCACTCAGCGCTTTTTCTATAATCTCCTGCATAACGATACGTCTTTCAAAAATTTCCTGCTCACTAAAGTCAAACAGTCCGCTATCCATTAAAAACTGGGAACCTGATAATAAAAACTGGATCGTTTCAAGAGGCAATTTTGTGTTAAAGACTTTTTCTTCGTTTCCCTGTTCAACGATTTTGGCTAATATTGGTGACAATCTAAGAACAGTTTGAATGTTGGAAATCTCGTGCAATTCCCTATTAGCCGGTAAATGTAAATGCACAGCAATCTCCTTAGTATTTTCATCACCTATATGACTATTTGACAATAATAGTTGCATCTTAGTCAGGGCATCCATTGACGTATCATTAGCAACCTGCTCTGCCATTTTCACAACCTGATCCAATTCATAGTCAACAATGGCTTCAAGAACATCTTCTTTTGATTTGAAATAATAGTAAAAGGTTCCTTTTGCTACTCCCATTTCTTTGATAATAGATTCAACTGAAATCTTGCTGTAGCCATTTTCTCTAAACAATTTCTCAGCTGTCTGAATAATTTCGAGCTTTCTCTCTTCTGGTGTTTTTACTATGCGTGACATACCATTAACCTCCTATCCATAAGTATACCATACAGACTGACCGTCAGTCAAGCCAAAAACAAGAGAAGGCCCACTTTTCATTGTGTTTTTCCCAACAAAGGGTGACGAATTTATGATGACTTTATTTTTTCTTAAAACCTCAAAAGGAAGGGGGGTACTGTTTAAAGAGCAGTGTGGTCTATGAGACTGTAGAAATCCATATAGTTAACGGCTTTGCGTCAGTTACTGGCGGGTTATTTTGATAAGGGGGATACGGCCGTTTCTCCTCTCACATCCCACAGACAGAAAAAACATCGGACGAGGGGGAAGAATACGGCCATTCTCGCCAACGATTGAGTTAGCAGGTTTTTCAGTTTAAAATCTTCACACATCAATACCAAATAAAATTTTGGAACTCTATCTTTTATGTTTCTTCCTTCATCTTTTTCTTTGAAAGCTGTCGACCAGTTTTGTAGTGCGACATACTTTTTGACTGGCAAAATGAAGATAACGTTGGCTTCACCAGCAAGAGTGGCTGGCGCGAGCCTGGCGTCAGCCAGGGTGTGATAGATGCGATTGTCTGTGTGCAAGCATTTGTTAGAAATCCAGTGCTACAATTCTTCCAGGATTTCAGATACCTGCTTCTGTAATTCCGGAATATCTCTGGTAGCGGTGAACCAAACCATTCCCACATCAATTCCAAAGTAATCGTGAACCAACTTGTCACGCATTCCTGCCATGTCCGACCAGGGAACATCAGGATATTGAGTGCACAAATCTGGTGAAATGCGCTTGGCCGCCTCACCAATTATCTGAATTTGGCGGATAACTCCATCTTGAAGCAAGCCGGTTTCGCGAAATGAAACCTCATCTATATTTTCCAAATATTCACCAATGGTGGATATGGAATCCAAAATATGCTGAAGATAGAGTCGATTATCCCGCTGCTTCATATAAGACCTGCTGCTCGTTTAGGATTCGTTCCCTTAGGTAAGGACTGATGGCTTGCTCAGTTAATAGGTCGACTTTTCGCCCCATCACCTCTGATAATTCACGCTCAAGCTTGACAAGGGCGAGAAATCCCGTCGGGTGCAAAAAGTCCACGATTAGATCGATATCACTATTGGGGCCTGCTTCACCACGAGCAAATGACCCAAAAAGCGCCACTTTCCGGGTTCCGCTTGCTCGGCAAACTTCAATAAGTTTTTTTATTTCAATATGTTCCATAACGACAAACCTCTCCGGAGCAAATGCAGCCACAAAGACAAGATAGCAGTTTATCGAATCCGTGTACACCTTGGACTGAATTCACTGCCCGAACTAACGAGGGGTGGATTGTAACTATTTGGATTTGTATTTCTAACATATTCCATCTCAAGTTCTTCCTATTTTAGCACACCAAATCTTGCCTGGCAATAATAAGTGGGGAGAAGGAAATATGCGCCTCCGGGGGTTATTATTACGGCTTGTTGAACAATGCGGATTCCTATACGGATGAGGGAACCACCGGAGGCGGAAGCCCATTGATTGAGGCCGGAGTCGGTTTCAATCTGCTTCTGGGTCCATCCCTGGATATTGATATTGGCATTTCGTATCAAAACTACCTGGGTCTGTTCCAGGGGCTGCAGATACAGTTAGGATGCTCTCTTTACTTCAAGGGGGTAGGTCACAGGAAGCTGCTGATTCAGAGCACAGCACCGGCCAGACCGGACCTGCTGCGTGAAGCCCGATTTGCTGAACCGGGGAAAGGTGTACGAATTAATGAGGTCAAACTTGATCCGTTATTTCCCGTATTTCATAAATTCTATGATGACCACCCTATAGGTCAGGTGGTACTTATCAATCAGGAAGAGGAACCAATAACCGAACTCAGTTTAACCCTGCTTATTAATAAATATATGGACACTCCAAAGGAATGCCTGATCGATCCTGAATTGAAGGCGAAAGAAAGAAAAACTTTCGACCTCTTTGCCCTGTTTACAGATGATGTGCTGGGTATTACCGAGGGGACAAAAGCAGCGGCCGAGATTAGTCTCCTCTACCGTATGAACGGGCAGTGGTACCAGGATACCCGAACGGAAACGGTGCGAATATACAATAGAAATGCAATGACCTGGGATGACAACCGGAAAGCCAGCGCGTTTGTTACAGCCAGGGACCCGGCTGTAATGCGTTTTTCGAAGAATATCTCCGGAATGATTCGTGGTAAAGGCAGCAGGGCTATCAATCCCGACCTGTTGCAGGCTATCGGTTTGTTCGAATCCCTGGGTCTGTACGGCCTTAACTATGTAGTAGATCCCCGTACCCCTTACACCGAGCTGTCACAGCAAAGAGAGTGGATCGATTTCATCCAATTTCCCCGCCAAACTCTGGAATACCGGGCTGGTGACTGCGATGATCTTTCCATTTTGTACTGCGCCCTTCTGGAGTCGGTCGGTATTGAAACCGCCTTCATTACCGTTCCCGGTCACATCTTAATGGCTTTTTCCCTGGGAATAACGGAGGCGGAAGCAAGGAGAAATTTTCTCAAGGCCGAGGACCTTATCTACCTTCACGATACGGTTTGGGTCCCGGTAGAGGTGACCGAACGGGAGGGGGGATTCCTTAAAGCCTGGGAAATCGCTGCTAATTCCTGGCGTAAATATCAGGTTCTTGATCAGGCGGGTTTTTTCCCAATGAGCGAAGCATGGGAGCTGTATGAACCGGTAGGTTTGCCCGGCGAAGCTGGAGAAATGGAACTTCCTTCTCAGGAGCATGTTATCAGCGCTTTTTTAGAAGAGGTTGCGCGCTTCGTGGACCGGGAGATCTTTCCACGGGTAGTGCAGCTGGAGAATGAAATAAAGCGTAGTGGGGGGAGCCCCGCTCTGCGAAATCGACTGGGAATTCTCTATGTCAAGTTCGGTCTGGTGGATAAAGCGAACCAGGAGTTTCAAACTATTCTAAACAGCATGGAATATGTTCCTGCCCTTATCAACATGGGCAATATCCACTACCTGAATGAGGAATGGGATCTTTCTCTCCACTATTACGAACGGGCGCGCCAACGATCGCCAACAAATTCAACAGTGCTGCTTTCCATAGCCAGGGCCCATTACCAATTGGAGGAGTATCGTGATGTCCGCAGCACTTATACAAAGTTAAAGGAAGTGGACAGCAGGCTGGCAGAAAAATACGCGTATCTGGAGATGTCCAGCACCTCCGAAGAAGGCAGGGCAGGGGATATGACTGGTATTAAAGGGAGTGTAATATGGGAAGAAGAATAGATTTCCTCAAGTATCCGAGTCTTATTCTAATAACGGCGAGTCTGTTACTGGCTTCAGGCTGTGAAAATTCTCTTCTCGATACAGTTAAGAAGATGGTAGATGACTACCAGAACAGTCTTCTGGACAGCGGGCTAGATCCGGAGATCAATATCAAATGGGGCGATGCGGACATCAGTTCCGGAGCTTCGCAGGACCTGGGTATGACCGACCGGGAATGGCCCTCAACAATCAGTTTTTTAATCGAAAACAATGGGGAGGGTGAGCTGACCCTGACCGATACCCCGGCAGTGGTCTTAACCGGCAATACCAAGTACAGCATGACATCACAGCCCGAGGCAACGATATCTTCCGGCTCCGGAACACTCTTCACTGTGCAGTTTTCCCCTGGTGGGGAATCCGGTACAGAGGAGGTGACCGTTACCATCAAGAATAACGACCCGGATGAGGGGGCCTATACCTTTACCCTGACAATAAACGCCGATAAATACCAGGGAAAGAAAACAATCGATACAGCCGGGGATGTGGGAGAATACAGCTCCATCGGAGTGTATCAGGCCAACGTGTATATCAGCTACTACGATGTTATTAACCAGGACCTCAAACTTGCCGTATCTCCCAACGGCGGATTCGATTGGACCACTTCAGTGGTTGACAGCGTAGACAATGTAGGACAGTACTGCTCACTCTGTGTCAGGGAGGACAAACTCTATATCAGCTATTATGACGCCACTAACCAGAATCTGAAACTGGCCCAATCCTCAGATGGAGGTGAGAGCTGGAACATAGAGACTGTTGACAATAGCACCGATGTAGGTCAGTACAGCTCCATCGATGTGAGCGACAGTGAT
>JAGLYY010000221.1 GCA_023131935.1 Spirochaetales bacterium
GTTACATTTTCGGCTGTCAAGCCGGCAAACATGACTCTATATCCGGAAAGAAAGCTCTATGGTTGCTCCGGAGTTCGGCCGGTCACCGACAAACCGTCCCCTCTCCTGGGTAAAGAGAGCGGCACTTATATCAAAGATGAGGAGATGGGCACCCGCGCCAAGGGTAATGTATCCCTGGTTGAATCCGCCCCATACTTTTAGAAAGCGGAGGAACTTCACCTCGCCGCCAATGTGGAGTAGTGTCCATACAGAACGTTTGTCCCGGATAACCCCGATGAAATCCTGAAGATCTACCTGCACCCGTGGATCGATAATTTTACTTAATGATCCGAGATCGGGATGGTAGGCGAATCCTAAATTGATTTCCATGGGGATCAGACCATCAGTCGCGTCGGTACCTTCCGGAAAGCTTCCCTCCGCAATGATATCTGCAAAGGGGCTTGAAGAATAGAAGAAACGTGTACCGAAGAGGTCTCTTATTGAGAGACCAAGCGTGAAAGGACCGATATCCGCGGTGGCGCCAAGGTCGAAACCGATTCCTGTGCCGTGATAGGCATCCTGCAGGGCAGCAAGTGGATCACCGCCACCGGTAAGACCCATCAGAAATCCAAGAGCGGCATCGTTAGGCATGGGGGAATGGATCCGCACCATCGGACGAACATCACCACCGATAATAAAGTCGATACCGAAGAGTTCTAACGGGAATGCCAATCCGGCGATAAAAGCAGTGGTAAAGGTGAGGTCCCCCTCAATACCAAGCAGGGTGTTTCCATACATATAGGAATCTATTACCGTTATGAGACCAAGGCCGAGACCGTTTCCGACCCAACCCACGCCGCCGGACATACCGATTCCGAAACCGCCGGTCGTTACCTGCTCATTCAGCAAACTGATCATGGCTGTCTCATCAGCGGTACCGGAGGTCATACCGTTTACCAGGTCCAGCACCTTGTCGGGACGGGCATACATCCAGGGATTCGCTGAAACAATCGTCAGTTCTCCCCTGTCTCCCCTCGCGAATCCCGCGGGGTTGGTAAAGAGGGCCGCGTACCCCTCTGCTACCGCGGTAAAAGCTCCACCCTGAGCAATAACCTCAGGAAATACCGGTTTAAGTGGGGACTCTCTAATGAGATCGCTTTCGGCGAAAACCGGGGAAAAAGCGAAAAGTAATATTATAAGTGCGAAAATAATTCGTTTCATAGCAGCCTCCTAGTCCAAAAAGGGAAATCCGTCACCGCCAAAAGCAGCATCGATGATGTGGCCAATCGGACCACCGGAATCAAAAGTGGTTGAAAAATCGGCATTACCAATATTCCCAGGCACGGGTCCTTCTTCGAAGATCCAGTCATATAATTGCTCTCCGGTTACTCCATCGCTGGGATCTCCATTACCATCCGGATCAGCGAGTTCGGCTACAAGCGCGGCGATCGCCGCGTTCATAACGACATCACCCATATTAATATCAGCCTCGTATCCATCAGTTCCGATACTATCGTTTAAATCGCTGTAGACACTACCCGCATCTGCCAGAGCATTAAACGCGGCGATGAAATCCTGCTCATTATCCGGCATGATAGCCCCTAACAGCGCTTCAGTTGTACCCTCTTCGCCGCCGCTATCGGGATTGAAAGCTTCATCAAACAGCGCGTCAATGAATCCGTTGATCAACGGTCCCGCGGGGGAGGTTGCAATAATGATCTCCGCTTCAAGGGCATGGGCTTGCTGCTGCTGTGCCGGAGTACCGGTTTCTTCAACACCGTTCAGGTATGCAATAATTTCATCCTGGGCATCCGGATCTTCCGTGAGAACTTCCACAAAATCATCAGAATCCAGCAGACTGTCCAGTTCATCCAGGGCATCTGCCGTACCCATATCCGCGAGGTCCTCAGCGGAGGGTATCCGCGGTTTATCGAGTCCGTCAAAAAGGTTGAACTCGAAGAGGGCCGCGCAGGACAGGACCAGCAATGGTACCAGGATTATTATTCCCACTCTCATCATTCGTTTCATTTCCTATCTCCTCTCCATATCTTCATGGTTTCCTACTTTATATTTGTAACACTTTTTTTTGCAAATTGCGACACTTTGAATATACACCTTCTGTTGCAAAATAACAAAAATCATAAAATGTTTTCTCTAAATTCTCCAACTATCTCTGCTCTGCTCCGGGTTATCACAACCCTGCATAAGCTTCCGCCCGGCAGATCGGAGGGTGCATTTGGAATCTGAATGTGGAGGTAATTTTCACTCACCCCTGTCCATATCCCCTCTTTTTGGTGCTCAAGGACCACCTCAACCTCCTTCCCCTCCCACCGTTCCCGGTAAG
>JAGLYY010000222.1 GCA_023131935.1 Spirochaetales bacterium
GAGTCAGGATAACCTGATCGATCTTCTTCTTACCGACCCCACCTGAAATAGCATCAATTCTCTCAATTATCTTTGAATCTCTCCCCACATCTACAAGCGTGTTGACATCATCTATGGCGTTCCAGCTCCCCCGGACAAAATAGACATTCGCCGTATATGTACTGCTGTTCTCTGTGAGATTGATAACTCGCATTTCATACCTCGACTTTTCGGAAAAGCTGCGCGTCACCTGTTACCTGTTCAAAAAGGTGTGATGTTTCTTCCGGTAACTTTTGCGTTTGTTCTGTCGCCAGGAACCCTCCGGGCGCGAGGGAATGGTGAAACATCCTGAGGACCTCCACCCGCTGCTCAGGATGAAAATGAAGAAGTACATTCTTGCATAATATAAGGCTGTAACCGTCCCCGATTGGTTCTAAAGAAAGAAGATCATGCTTGCGGTAAGAAACACGACTCCTGATATTCTCAATGACCTGAAAGTGCCCCGGTTTTCCATTCTGCCGGAAATACTTTTTTATTATTTCCTTTGGAATTCTCTTGATCTCTACCTCCGGGTAAACACCATCAAGGATAATCTTCTCAAAAAGGTTGCTGCCATCTATATCTGTTGCGTCTATATGGAGATTCTTGAAAACGAAATGCCCCATGTTTTCAGCGAACATGATCGCCAGAGAGTATGACTCCTGCCCCATCGCGCAGCCGGCGTCCCAGAAACGGATCTTGCTCCGGCCGGAAACGCAGGGAACAACCGCCTTTGTAAGAAGTTCCAGGGTGTACATATCTCTGAAAAAATAGGTGAAGGCCATTCTTTATCTCCTGTTTTCCGCCAACTATTTTAAGCGCCAAAGAATCGGCTTTATTTAATCTAATTTGCAACTTCTGTGCCAAGATTTATTTAAAGCTGGTAATCCTTTATGGGGTATATAATTATCATTTTCATAAGGCTTGCCGCTCACTAAGAAGGGTGTAAATCTTTTTTTCAATAAATCCCATAGTGAAAGGTGTAGTTCTTTACAGGACATAGAGTTGCATTTATATTAAAAAAAAGAGCGGTTTAAATAAAAATTGGACCCCTTCCATAAAAATTATTCAGGGAAAGGTGGTGGCTTTCTTTTTGTAGTAAAATACTAATTTTCTTTTTCTCTTGTTTTCTTAAGACGGTTACTTAGCGCCTGTGGAGAAATACCTAAATGCCGGGCGGCTATTGTCTGGTTTCCTTTAGATCGCTTCATAACTTCCGCGATCAGAAGTTCTGTTACCTGCTTAATCGTAGGGATTTTCCCTGAAAAGGTAACAAGAAGATCATCTTTTTTTCTCACAGAAGCTGTTTGCTTTTTACCGGTTGTTTTTATGAAAGTTTCCAGGGAGAGAACTCCGGATTTATGCTTGCTTACGGCATCAAAGATCATAGATTCTAATTCCCTGATATTCCCGGGAAAATAATAGGTCCCAAGAAGGGTAAATAGCTCCGGAGGGGGGGTGGGCTTCTTCTTGCCAAGCTCACGGGCGGAAGTACCGATAAAATGTTCTATTAAAAGGGGAAGATCATCTGTCCGCTCTCTAAGCGGCGGCATGTGAATATGATGAGTACTCAGTCTGTAATAGAGGTCCCTGCGAAAAAGACCAGATTCCATTGATTTTTCCAGGTCCCTGTTTGTGGCAACAATGACTCTGGCTTCAGATCTTCTGGCCAGATCTGATCCGAGGGGGAAGTATTCCTGAGACTCTAAAAGACGAAGCAGCTTTACCTGCGAAGTTATGCTTAGGTCCCCAATCTCATCAAGGCAGAGGGTGCCATGCGATGCTTTTTCAATCAATCCGCTGCGTACCTGACTCGCTCCGGTAAAAGCTCCCCTCCTGTGGCCGAAAAGAGTGTCTGTAAACAAATTATCATCCAATCCCGCAATATTCACGGGAAGAAATGTACAGTCTTTCCTATCGCTGAGCTTGTGAATGGACCTGGCTATGAGGTCCTTTCCCACCCCTGTTTCTCCAGTAATCAGCACTACCTGAGAAGATTTAGCAATTGCCTCCATATATGCAAAAAGAGATTTCATCTTACTGTTATCTGTTATTATTTCTGTAAAGGCTTCCGGATGTTCAAGCTCTTCTGAAAAGATTTTTTTTCTCAGATTTCTATTCTCTCTCTTCAAGTTCTGAATCTCAATCATTTTTTTTACTGTAGCTACCAGCTTGCTCTTCTCAACGGATTTGACCAGATAGTCCGCGGCCCCCAGCTTCATACATTCAACAGCGGTTGTAAGCTCCATGTTTCCTGTTATTATTATTATTGGAATTTCCGGGAAATCTCTGTGCAATATTGGGAGTAATTCTTCCCCCGATATATACGGCATAGTTAAATCTAATAGTATTAATCCTATTTCTCTATTATTCACTATTTCCAGTACTTCACGGCTATCATTTATGCAGATAATATTATTTATTCCCGATGCTTTTAAAACACCGCGCATACTTATAAGGATGGACTCTTCATCATCCACGATTAAGACAGGGAAAGTAGGGTATAGATTTGAACTCATCCTGCATCCTCCGTTCCATTATTATTTTTAACAGGCAGGGTAATTGTCACTGTTGTTCCTTCCCCAACTTCCGATTCAATGTTTAGTGTACCGTTGTGGTCTTCAATTATTGAAGCGCAGATTGACAATCCTAATCCCGTTCCACCAGAAAGACGTTTTGTAGTAAAGAAAGGATCTGTGATACTTGGAAGATCACTAGGAGCTATCCCCGCACCCTCATCCACGATTTTAACCACGATACAATGTTCCGGTTTTTTATATTGCAAACCAATAAAAAAGTGGTTCATTTTATCCGTGAGTGACTGGCAGGCATTTTCAATAAGATTTATCATTACCTGCTCAAGCTTCTGAAAGTTGCCTTTTATCAGGGGAATCTCTTCTCCCAATTCAACAGTAAAGTTTTTTGTAGCCCACATTATATAATTAGAAATCAGCTTAACGCTAGAGTTGATTACATTCTTCATATTCACATTGTTCTGCATCTCATATTTCTCTTGCCGCGCGAAATTCTTCAGATCTCGCACAATTGTATCGATACGTTTTGACTCATTTATAATCGCTTGCAGATAATCCGGTATTTCATCTTTCATTTCCGTATAGTTAATTCCACCCATAAGGAAATCACCATTTTCCTGATAGTAGTCCTCGAGAATCGAAGTAATGCTTTTCCAGGAATCTGAAACCAACCCCGCGCTCGCCATAATCGCGTGATTAGGGTTGTTTATTTCATGGGCTACCCCCGCGACAAGAACCCCAAGCGAGGCAAGTTTTTCGGTCTGCATAAGCATCTGCTGCTGAATCACGGACTCCTCCTCAGTCTTTATTTTCTCACTGATATCTATAAACGTTGCCATATCGGCCTTTTTCCCTTTAAAAATAATAGTCTTCGAATATATTTCCACCCACTTTGTTTCCCTGCTTTGTGTAATGACCCGGAATTGATAATGATCTACAATATCTCCACTTCCTTCCTGCTTTTTTTCCGCCTGGTCCATTGCAAAGGGCTTGTCTTCCGAGTGGATTGTTTTTAAAAACTCATCTTTTCCCCAGTTCCGGATTTCTTCAATGGAATATCCCACGAGGTCGGAGAATGCCTGATTGGCATACTTTACCAATCCATTCTGCAAAATCATGATACTTAACAGAGATTGCTCCGAGAGAATACGGAACTTCTCCTCCGATTCCCACAATGCCTTCTCAGCAAGTATTCTTTCATTAATCTCCTTGCTAAGTGAATTACGAGTCACTGTAGTGGTATGTAGATGCTCATTCATTGTATTAAACGCGCAAACAAGATCGCCTATTTCATCCTTCGCGCTATATTCAATTTTTACCGGGTTTATATATCCATTAACGATCTGTAACGCGGATTCCGATACCTCCTTAAGCGGCCTTGAAAATCTTCCAGATAATAATACCGCGAACGCACTTACTAAAAACGCAATAACAAGCATCAATATGATCGTTTGTTTTCGTATGATATACGCTGTTTCATAAGCACTATCAACATCTTCGATCACGATGATTTTCCAACCCCAGCCGTCAAAAGCACCGGATCCTCTCAAAGAAAAACTGACACTGACAAGCTTTTTCCCAAAACATTCTATATTGTCTGCGATCTCTGTCTTTCCTGAAAGAAGATCAGTTATTGCCGGCAAAGCAAGAAAGTGGTTGAGTTCAAGAAATTCACTTTTATCCGGACCGGCTATTGTCTCCCCCTTGCCGTTGAGCAGGAAAGTATGATTACTATATCCGGTTCCCGTGTCTATCGTTTTTATTCTCTCCATAATAAAGTCCATTCTTACTCTTGTAGTTAATACTCCGATAAGCTCTTTGCTAATTTCATCTATAATAGGGGTATTGAGTCCTATCACCATATCCCATCCTGCTGTTTCCGCCCGATACGCGTCTAATGGTATAATGCCTGCTCCTTTGGATTTAACTGTTTCCTGATACCAACCTCTGTCCGCTCTTGATTCGCCGATTAGCTCAGCTTGAGTACATGCTATAATTATCCCATCCGGATCAATTACTGAAACCGCGGCAAAACCGGGATAGGATTCCTTCACGGATTCTATATATTTCTGCATTGCTTCTCTGTTACCGTCTATAAGAATATCGCTATGGGAGACCAACCTGGTTACATCATATTGTGTACTCATATATAAGGATATTTTTCTCCCGCAATCCCTTGCGAGGTCTTGAAGATGCCTTTTTGTACTTGTTTCAAGCTGATTCCTAGTAATGGCATAGTTAACGGATCCTCCAATTAATATGGGCAGCACTGACAGAATCAAGAAACCAATCAGTATTTTCGTTCCTATACCAAACCTTAAGGTCCTTTGCTTGTTCATATAATCAAATTCTCATCTTGTAGATAATATTTCTCTTACTCTAATTATATGAATGAAGTTTGAGTTTGCAAATGTAAAACGGTATTGCGGGAATAATAATTTACAATATCATTGCAACCATGCTAAAATTTGATTAGCATAAATGAGAGATACAACATGACTGATAATATCAATAATATGGACCTCTTTTTTCGTATCGCTTCAGAAATAAGCTCATCTCAAGACCCGGACCAACTTCTTAAGCATGTCCTGAATGAGGTACTGGATGTTTTTGACATACAGCAGGGAATGATCATGCTCCTTGACAGCACAGGAGAACACTTGCTTCTCAAGGCCCACCGTGGAATTCCCGCGAACCTCCTTAGAGTCTTACAAAAAAGCAGGATTAATGACGCCCCCCTGGCAGCCCGGGTGTTTTCGACAGGTGCGTCGTTTGTAGAAAGCAACATCGATGAAATAGATACTCCATATAAGGCTTTAATAAAGCCGGGAGAGCCATTCTTCTTTGTTTATTGTCCCATCAAAACTTCTCAATATGTACTGGGACTCATGATTCTTCAGGGTCCGGGCTTCAAAGATTTTAAGGCAAGCGGGGATATGGTTCTTCTTGAAGCTATCTGCAAAACCCTTGGTGAAGCTATCAAGCGTTCCCGTAAAGATTCAGAATCGATATACCTGGCAAGAGAACTGAAATTATTACAAAACATCAATGCCGCTCTTAACAGTACCACAGGGCTGACGGAAGTTCTTGATACTATTGCCGAAGGCATGGTAAAGGTTTTCGGCTATACAGGCAGTTTGATCTTCCTGGATAAAAAAGGTGATGGAGCGAAAATAACTCTGGAGAGTTTTGCCTATGACTATAATCCCACGATAATAAGAAAGATAGAGGGCCTCCTTGGTTTCTCCCTTAAGGGACATGTATTTGAACCTGAGAAAGAAGATACAATCCACCTTCTTTTTCATGAACAGTTGCCTTACATTACAAACAAAATCTCCGATCAACTTGGGGCATTGTTTCATAAAAAAATACTGAAAAAGCTGGCTCCCACGATTGCCAATCTTCTGCCGGTTAGATCCGCGCTGTTAATCCCCCTTATAATGGGGAAGAAAGTGAAAGGCATCCTGGTTGTCGCTTCTAGGCAGGAGCTCTGCGAGAATGATGTAAGCCGGGTACAGGCATTCGCAACACAGGCTTCCATGGCCATAGAAACAGCCCGGCACCATAAGGATGAACAACGGCACGCCGCGGAACTATCCGCCTTCCAGACAGTTTCAAAATCCATAAGTTCCACCCTTAACCTGGCGGAAATACTGCGGAACGCAACAAGGCAGATGGTGGAACTACTGCAGGTGGATCACTGCGGTATTCTGGCCTTTGACGAGGACCGGGAGCGGGGTAAAGTACTGGCCGACTATCCGGAAAGTGGAGCTACTTCAGAAAGTTTTCCCCTTAAGGGGTTTGGGGCTGCCGAAAGAATCATAGCTGTTCCAAAACCACTGGTGATCGAGGACACCCGGCATGACCCCCTGATGGCGTCAGTACAGGACACTATGTTCCGCCTGGACATACGCTCCATGCTGATCCTTCCCCTGGTAATCAAGGGGAAAACAATTGGTAGTATCGGGTTGGACGCTATTGGAAAACAACGTATCTTCCAACCTGATGAAATCACATTAGCCCAGACCATTACCGACCAGGTATCAGTGGCGATTGAGAACGCCAGGCTTTTTGAAAACGAGCAATCCACAAGGCAATTCGCGGAGGCTTTGAGCACAGTCACAAGGGTTGTAATCTCGACCCTGGATCTTGATAGCCGCATGCACCTGATCCTGAAGGAGCTGAGACAGATTCTTCTGTTTGATACAGTCTCAATCCTGATTTTCTCAGGGGAAGAGCTTGTACTGGGAGCAACATTGGGATATGAGGATGAAGAGTTGGTACGCGAGGAGATGCACCAGCATTTGAAAGATAGTCAGCTTCTACGTGAGATAGTGAGAACACACCGCCCCATCAAGATCTCCGATGTTCGGGAAGAGAAAAAATGGATCTGGGTCACCGGGGCCGAACATGTACGCTCCTGGATCGGGGTACCTTTGATTGTTCGGAACAGGGTGGTTGGGATACTTTCGGTAGATAAATTCCAGCCCGGTTTTTTCAGCAAAAAAGATGTTGAAATTGTTCAAGCCTTCACAGACCAGATGGCCGCGGCACTTGATAACGCCCGCCTGTATGAGGAAGTAAAGAAATCGGAGGAACGTTTCCGATACGTTATGGCAAACACCGGAGAGTGGGTTTGGGAAATTGATGCTGAAGGACGTTATACCTACTCAAGTCCCGTGGTGGAACAGATTCTGGGATATACTACTCAGGAAATTTTGGGAAAACATCTTTTTGATTTTTTCTGCCCGGAGAAACGGGAAAAACTTAAAACAACAGCTTTTAAGATATTTCAAAAAGGTGGGCCTTTCACTTCCTTCATCAATTTCAATCTTCATAAGGACGGCTACACGGTTATCCTTGAGACAAGTGGAACTCCGATTTTTGGTCCGGATGGTCAGGTATCGGGCTACCGGGGTTCTAATCACGATATAACCGCGCGGGTAAAGGCCGAGGAAGCTCTGGCCATCTCGGAACGTAAATATCGCACTCTTGTGCAGCATGCCAACGATTGGATCTGGACTTTGGACCGTAAAGGAATTTTCACATTCATTAACCAGGAGGCAGAAGAGGCAATTGGCTATAAAAGTGAAGACTGGTTGGGAAAAAGCTTCGTCCCTCTTGTCCTGCAGGAAGACCTCCCACATGTTCAACAGGCATTTAAGGATACTCTGGCGGGAAAAGCACAAACCTATGAAATGCACGTCCACAAAAGGGGTGGTAAACTGCTCACTTTTTCCGTGAATTCGGCTCCTATCTACGAAGGGGAAACAATAGTGGGTACGGTCAGTATGGGACGTGATGTAAGTACTCAGAGACAGCTCGAGGAGCAGCTCCGTGAAGCACAAAAAATGGAAGCCCTCGGGACACTTGCCGGGGGTATCGCTCATGATTTTAATAATATCCTTGGCGGTATACTTGGCTATACAACGTTCATTAAATCGGAATTACCTCAGGGTTCTTCCATGCATCGCGAAATAAATTCCATGATCTCCTTAGTGCACCGTGCCGCGGGGCTAACAAGGCAATTACTTGGCTTCGCTCGTGGAGGGAGTTATCATATAGAGCCGATCAATATTAACCACATTATAGATGAGGTTTTAAGACTCCTTTCACGTACGATTGATAAGGCTATTTCGATTGAGCCGGTATTAAGTCCTGACCTGGCGGCAATTGAAGGGGACGCGGGACAGATACAGCAGATGATTCTGAATTTATGCTTAAACGCCCGCGATGCCATGCCAAAAGGGGGCAGACTGTTCATTGAGACAAAGAATGTTTCTATCGATGATAGTTCCGGCAGTATTTTCCCTGAAATGGAAACATGTGTCTATGTACAGGTATGTGTAAGCGATACCGGAGCAGGTATGGATCCTGAAACAAAAGCACGTATTTTTGATCCGTTTTTCTCCACAAAAGGAGGGCAAGGCTCAGAAAGGCACAGCGGCTTAGGTCTGTCCATGGTTTACGGAATTGTGAAAAACCACTCGGGATATATTGATGTTGAGAGTGAAGTTGGGAGCGGTACAAGTTTCAGAGTCTGTTTTCCCTCGACCAAACGTGAAATAGCAGAAGCAGGAAGAAAGATGATTACTCCGGTCCGTGGGAAAGAGACTCTCCTTCTAGTGGATGATGAGGAGACAATCTTGAAGATTGCAAAGCGTTCTCTCAACAGAGCCGGCTACAAGGTGTTTATAGCAAATGGAGGAAAGGAAGCGCTCAACATCTTCGGAGAAAGGCATAAAGAGATAGCACTTATTATCCTGGATATGATTATGCCGAATATGAGCGGCAGGGAAGTATACAAACATCTCAAGGAGATAGACCCGGAGGTCAGAGTGTTGCTTTCCAGCGGTTACAGTAAAGACGGTCAGGCTCAGGAATTACTTGATGCCGGTGTGCAAAGCTTTTTACAGAAACCGTATGAATTTTCGGAGTTATTGCAAACAATACGTCAGATTCTGGATGAAGATTGAAAGTCGTAATATATCATTTTCTGAAAGAAACTGTACGTTTAGCTTTCATCATTCAATTCACTTCCATAATGCCTGGTAATACATTCCGGGCATAAACTATGGGTAAATTCTGCTTCCGACTTATCTCTGATATAATCTTCTATTGGAATCCATTTTTCTTCTATATTGATTTTTTTACAAAAAGAACATACTCGCAAGAAACCTTTTAAATATTTGATTTTTGTTAATAACTTTTTAATAAAACATATTTCTACTATAGCCAGAATGATAACAAGAATAGTTTCAAATATGCTCTCTGCAATATTCACGGGAGTTTCTTTCGCGCCAAAGAACAGATGAGGGATATCGAAAATTTCATTTAACCACAATACTATTATCACTATTCCAAAACCAATAATATTGCAATAGATTATCTTTTTTGAAAAAACTCCCCTTGTCATTTTTTTCCTCCATTGTATCGGGTACGTGACAAATCATTATTGATTAGCCAATCAATATTACCACAATAATTAGTAATCTTCATAGACCTTTAAAGCCTCCGGGGCCAGTTTTTCAAGCGGTAAAACATGATCGACAGCCCCCAGCTTGATTGCCTCCTTTGGCATACCGAAAACAATACAACTGCGCTCATCCTGGGCAAAGGTAACAGCTCCCGCGTCTTTCATTTCACTCAGCCCCCTCGCTCCGTCATCGCCCATCCCGGTCATGATAATACCAACGGCGTTCCTGCCGGCGTATCTGGAGGTAGAACGAAACAGGACATCAACCGATGGTCTGTGCCTGCTTACCAGCGGGCCGTCGAGTACCTCCACGTAATACCTGGTCCCGCTCCGCTTCAGCAGTGTGTGGTAATTACCCGG
>JAGLYY010000223.1 GCA_023131935.1 Spirochaetales bacterium
GGAATATCGTCGAATATCTTTGTGAGCGGATCCTCGAATTTGGAGAGAACAAGCTTGCTCTCAGGACCCTTTCTGAGTGTTTTGAGAATGAGGGTTATGAGGAAAAAAAGTTTGCTGTATGGGAAAGGCTGATCAAAGTGGATTACGAAGATGCAGACATCGTAAGACACCTTGCGGAAAAGCGGGAAGAGGAAGATAATATTGAGTCAGCCGTGGATTATTATAAAAAGGCTATTCATCGTTATATTAATAAAAAGTCCTTTGCCAATGTAAAGGAAATCTGGCATAAACTCATTGAGTTCTGTCCTGAGGACACCGATTTCTTTTTTCATATTGATCGAAAGGTAGCAAAGATCATCAGCGGCGAGCGCTCCTCTCAGCTCCTTGAGGACCTCTTTTCTTATTTCACGGAACAGGAGAATTGGGACAAGGCGCTGGAGATACTTAAAAGAATCATCAGTTACGATCCTAAAAATCAATGGGCAAGAAACGAGATAATCAATTGTTTTCGTCAGAAATACAGCCACCATTCACATTTAGAGGATTACATCAGGTTTTCAAACCTGAATCAGAGCTGGCGTAATGTAAATGATGCCATTAGCGATTTCGAGAAGCATATTTCATTCGATGCCGGTAACTTTGTCTTCCACAGATCATGGGGAGTTGGAAGAATTAAAAGCATCCATGATGATGTAATCATCATAGATTTTTCCCGTAAACGGGGACATCGGATGTCGCTGAAAATGGCGGTAAATGCCCTTACAAGCCTTATAAAAGATCATATTTGGGTTTTAAAATCGACCTGGAAGAAGGAAAAACTAAGAGAGCGGGTTAAAGGTGATGTTCACTGGACACTTAAAACGGTAATCCGAAGCTATAACAATGCCGCAAGTATTAAACAGCTAAAGGCAGAGCTGGTTCCAGGTATTCTAACCGCGGGTGAATGGTCCTCATGGAGTACTGAAGCCCGGAAGATCTTAAAAACAGACTCCGCCTTCGGTAATGTACCGGATAAACTTGATGTCTTTGTCGTTCGGGAGATCCCGATCTCCTTCGAAGAAAAAACTTTTAATAAGTTTAAAGCGGAGAAAAACTTTTTCGCGCGTCTTACAACCATTCAAGACTTCCTTCAGCACGCAAATCCGGAATCTGAGTTCTTTGAGGAAATGTTTGCTTTTCTCACCGGATTTCTTAAGGCTTTCAGCACGGTAAATGAGACAGTCATCTCGAGCTATCTTATTATAAAATCTATCGTGAAATCCTATCCATTTCTTAATCCCGGTTTCAATTATTCTTTCGATGATCTGTTTTCCAAGATTGAAAACCTGGAGGAAACTTTCTCGGCAATCGAGGATACCGACATTAAGAAACAGTTTCTCCTACACATTAAAAAAGAGGAAAAAAACTGGCAGGATCTTTTTGTACGACTTTTCCCCTATTATCTTTCTAAATTCATCATTGATGAACTCGAAGCCGCAGGCGCGGAAAACAGGATTAAAGAACTGATTTTTGGGATTATTGACAACTACCGGGAGAAAAGGGAAGCTTTTATCTGGATTGCAAGAAATATTGATATGGAGACCTGGACCGCCGGAAAAGGTATCCAGTATGAAAAGATTCTCATTGGTATGGTCCACCTTCTCAATATCACCTTCAGGGAAATCGATAACCGCCGGGATGTAAGCCCGAACCGAAAGATAAATAAACAAATTCAAAACTACCTCTTTAAGGAGGTAAATCTTGAAAACTTCCTTCTTAAGGCAGACGAAGAATCGATCTCCCGTCTTTTCACCCTGGTTGAAGATGTAAAGGACCTCGATGCCTCCATTAAGATTGAACTGAAACACAAGATCATTGAGAAGTTTCCCGATTTCAAGTTTTATGGAGAGACAGAGACTGAAACTGTCAGCAGGGGACTTCTTGTTACCGCCGCAAGCTACAAATTGAAACAGAAAGAGCTGCAGCATATTATTGAAGTTGATATTCCGGAAAATTCGAAGGAGATCGGCGCTGCAATTCAACTGGGAGACCTGAGCGAGAATGCTGAGTATAAGGCTGGTAAAGAACGGCAGGAACTCCTGAACATCGCAATCGGGAAGTTAAAGGATGACCTCGAGAAGGCCAGAATTTTTAAGGTGGAGGATGTCGATACCGCCCAGGTGTCCTTTGGAACTGTTGTTGATCTCAAGAACATTGATTCCGGAAAAAATGAGAAATATACTTTCCTGGGTCCCTGGGAATCTGATCCTAATCGAAACATTATCTCCTATCTATCCCCCTTTGGGAATAAATTCTGGAACCATGAAGTCGGAGAAAAACTTGAATTTGTGATTAACGACAGACAATACCACTACGAGGTGGTATCTATTGAAAAAACTACGATTTAAGGGAT
>JAGLYY010000224.1 GCA_023131935.1 Spirochaetales bacterium
GTGGTACTTCTTGACACCTCGGAAAGTATGTTTTCGTACTTTGAAGATACGGCTAATTATCTGATTTCCGGGATACTTTCTGACCACCTGAAATATGGCGATAATTTTCATCTTTTAAGTTTTGCTGACACACCAGAGGTGGAAATTTCCAAGCGTGTTGAGGATGAGAAAGATATTGAAGAGATTCTTGGTAGAATTCTTCTTCTTCACCCCCTTGGAAAGTACACCGATCTTGTAGCAGCAATCCAGTTTCTCTACGACTATACCATGGACCTGCCGCTGCAGAGAAAAAAGACCATAATTATTCTCACCGACGGTATTCACGATCCGCCACCGGGCAGCCTCTACCCTGTTGGAGAAGAGTCCCTCGAAAGGATAAAAAACAGCGCTGCCCTCATGAAACAAGAGGGATGGAACGTAAACATTTTGAAATTCCCAACTCTTCCTGAAGAACCTGGTCAGGTTCCTTCAACAGATTCCGGGGAGAATGGAGCTTCCGTTCTGCAGGATCTTTCCGATTCCCTTGAAGTTGGGGTTAATGATTTCTCCACAGACGATGATGCCTTGAGTCATAAGGCAACCGGTGCACCTCAGGTTACCTTTCCAGGTCACCTTGGAAAAGTTGGAAAGGAATTCAGTGTACCATTCACCATTACCAATTACCGGGATGAGCCTGTTCTTATCCAGCTTGAGCAGATAATTATTGGTACTGAAAATATTCTAATCAAACCTGTGACTATCACTATTGATCCTGAAGAGGAAAAAATCCTTAAAGGGAAAATACGGATTACCGATGACCTGTATGGCGAAAGGGAAGTAAGAATACAGCTGGTATTTTCCGACGATCTTCGTATCTATCCGACTGAAGGGACACTTACATTTACCTTAAGGGAGAGCCTCTTTTCCGGTAATGCCCTCAAAATCATTGGAATCATTCTCGGCATTTCACTCATTCTGTTCATCCTCGGCTGCATCTACAACTTGATAAGGAAAAAAATGGAGGATGTTTCAGGCGGAGACCTTCGCCAATTAAGTGTGGCAACAACCCAGACCTACAAAACACCTGGCGTTGTATATGGTGTAAGACAAAAACAGGAAGAAAAAGATAAGGTTTCAATAAAGAGGAAACCCGAACATAGAGGGGAACATCATAAATTGATCTTATCCGCGGATTTTGAGGTAGGTAAAACCTGGGCAAAATTACCGCCCGCAGAGAAACAGCCGCAGGATGAGTTTTTACCCTTTATCCATTACGAACAACCTGATTTTGAGCATGAGATTTACCGTCCGGTTGAGATGCGTGTTTCAGAGCAAAATCCGCATATTGGAAGCCGTAACATCCACTTTCTCAAAGGCGGTTCACGCACAGTCGGGGGAAGAGGTTCAGATTATCTCATATTTATTACATCAATACCTGGAGTAATCGCGGAAATTCGTGAGCATGGAAAGGATTGTACTTTTATACCGAAAAACAAGGATTTCTTTCCGGAACTGAATGGACAGCTGGATAATTGTTTAGGAAAAGAGATTAAGATAACGGCGAAGGATAAAAACGTGACGATTGTTTTCCACCGATGGGTATCGCCGCTGGAAAAGATCAATCATGTCATGCATCTGACCGATCTGCCTGGAGATAACCGCTGGTATTAAAGGGATTCCAGCACCGAAAGGGCAACCTTACGTACACTGCGGTGGACTCCCTCTTCTGTTAATTCTTCAACCCGGGAGCGAAGCTCCCGGAAATTGTTTTTTTCAATCCCCCGTAACCCATAAATTTTAATTGTTACACTTTTATGATCGAGGAATTTCGCAAAAAGATCTTCGAGACGCGGGTTTTCGGCCCCGGCTAATTGTGCGCAGGTGTGATCAAGAATTAGAGATCGATCTTTTTCCCATTCCTCGGCAATAATTACCTCAATTATTTCAAGCGAGGCTGAAAGATCATGCTCTACAAGAGCTTTCAGGGAGGAAAGCCTTAGGTCAGCGGGATTTCTCTCCCCTTTGAAAAATTCCCTGAGAAAATCAAAAGACTCTTTACCTCCCAATTTCCCAAGGGCTTCAATAGATGCTGACCGAACAGGTTTATCGGGATCTCTGCTTACTTTATAAATAAGATTTGGAACAGCGCTTCTTAAGTTTCTCTCTGCGATAGCTCCAGCGGCCTGGACCCGTACCCGCCAGAAAGAATCCCGGAGGGATTGGATGATGAGGTCGTCTACCCTACTCCCGGAAAAGTCCTTCAGGGCAGAGACGGCGTGGGAGCGAAGTATTGTGTCCTGGTCACCAAAGGCCTGCTCAAGAGCGGGAAGACTCTCCGGGGCGCCAATATTTCCCAACGCCACACAGGCGTACCAGCGCCAGGATTTTTCCTCATCATCATCCAGAAGGATATCTGTAAGAGCCTCAACAGCACCGGTATATTCAAGATTGCCGAGAGCACGGATCAGGGCCGGTTTAAGGGTTGTGGGGTACCGGGTATCTTCCAGGTGTTCAAGGAAAGACTCCGCTACTTGGGGATTGCCGGTTTTTCCCAGGGCATTAATTGCTGCGTTTGAAAGAACTTCCTCTTCGAAATCGATAAGCTCAAGAAGAAGATCGATGGATTCATCATCTCCATGTTCTGCAAGGTAGGAGATTGCAAGAAGAACCACCTCCTCCCGCTCCTCATCGTAATAAGCGATTATCTCTTTCGCGTCTTCGATGGCACCATCCCATTTAATTTCCTTAAAATAATTGAAGGCCGCTTTTCTTAAAGCAGGACTGATACTGTCATGAAAAACCTGATAAACCTCTTCTTTGAAATTTTTATCCTTTTCAGAGATTAAACTCATTATGACTTCGGTTACTTCGCTGTCAATACCATATTTGAGGATCTCAATACGTTCTTCCCGGAGAGATTTTAGCTCATCATCCTCCGCGAAAGCAAAATGGGTCACTGTAATAAAAAACAGAATAATGGATAAAACCAAAAGAATGGGTTTCACGATTTCCCCCTGTGAAGAATTGTAGAAAGCATTTCAAGTCCAAGCAGCTTATATATACCAAGGGTAAGGATAACGGCACCCCCGCCGCCTCCGGCTAATAGTAGAAGATTTTTTACGGTAAGGCCCTGCATCCACCAATCACCGGTAAACTTACGATACCACCATAGAAACAACCCAAGAAAGATAGCGGTCACTCCCACTTTCCAGAAGGTACGGAATAACAGATTCCCATGAATCACTTGTAAAGATTTTCTGACAAAGATAATCATAATGATAAACCCAATGCTGTAACTAATTGAGTTTGCGATTGACAGCCCGGTGACCTGAAGGGGTGTTTCCTTCAGCCAGAGTGAAAGAGCGATATCAAGAAAAACGACTATGGCGCTTATGATAAATGGCGTCCGGTAATCCATTTTACTGTAAAAGAAACGCTGAAGAAAACCGAAAGCCCCAACGCTGAACATGCCGAAACAATAGCCGGTAAGTACTTTAGCAGTTAACGCGGTATTTTCAACGGTAAACGCGCCCCGAAGAAAGGCAATCGCGATTATCTCTTTGCCGAAAAGGGAAAGCACGACCGCGGAAGGGACAAGAAGCGCGAAGAGAAATCTGAGTCCATATTGAACCGATTCTCTTAGTCCATTCATGTCTCCTCGTGTAACCTGTCTGCTCATTCTCGGGAAAAGTACAGTAGTAATGGAAGCGGAAAAAATTCCGAAAGGAAGCTGCCAGAAAATAAGAGCATTCTGTAATCCTGAAACACTTCCAACATCAAGACCTGAGGCAAAAACCATGGCAATATACTGGTTTATGGTGAAGAGTGAAGAGGTTGCGACCACCGGTCCCCACTGTTTCAAGATCCTCTGGAAACGTGGGTTTTTAAAATCTAACTTGATTTTAAAATCATACCCGAGTCTTCTGAAAAGAGGTGCCTGGAAGAGGATCTGCGCGAAACCGCCCGTGAGAACTCCCAGGGCCATGGCGTATACGCCCATGGATTTGTAAAATAACAGTACGGAGGAAATAACGAAAACAGAAAAAAGTATCGGAGTGAAGGCGGGGATAAAGAAACGTGAGTGACTGTTTAACACCGCCATAAGGACAGCACTGATACTTATAAAAATAATGTAGTTGATAAAGAACCGGATAAGCTTTACTGAAAGGTCAATTCTCCATGGTTCCTCAAATTCTGTGAGTAATAGGATAAGGGGGCGGGCGAAAATAATAGTCAGAAGACACAAGGGCAGCAGGATGAGAAGCTGGAAGGTAAGGATGTCTCGTACCAGATTCCTGGATCCCTCCCCCTCCGGTCCCTCCAGAATGCTCTCAGAGAGAACCGGAATGAAGGCAGATGAGAGGGCACCCTCTGCCATGAGTTTTCGCAGATTGTTGGGTATTGAAAAGGTGAGGTTAATTACATCAGCCAGACTTCCTGCCCCGAAGATTGCGGTTATTACCGCTCCGCGGACAAACCCGAGAAGACGGGAAGTGAGGGTGGTTCCCGCGACAAGGAAGGTGGACAGGGTGCTCTTGTGGATACTGCTTTCTGTGTTTTCTATTTTCATTCTTAAAGGATACCCTTCCCTGAATATCGGTGTAAAAAGCGGTTCTTATAATCGGTAAACCCGCTATTCTGTATCGAGGCCTGGATCTCATCCATCATGGTTTTCAGGAAAAACAGATTGTGAACCGTCGCGAGCATTGGACCTAGGATCTCTTTAGATTTAAAGAGATGCCGCATATAGGAGCGTGAATAGCGTTGGCAGGTAGAACAGCCGCATTCAGGGTCGATTGGGTCATCATCGAAGCGGAACCGTTCTTTCTTCAGGGGAATAAGACCATCTTTTGTAAACACAGAGCCGTTTCGAGCTATTCTCGTAGGATAAACGCAGTCAAAAATATCAATCCCATTTTCGACAGCCGCGAGGATGTAATCGGGAGTTCCAATACCCATAAGGTAATGGGGTTTACCGGAAGGAAGCAATTCAGCAGTATACCCCAGGTAATCAATAAATTGATTTAAGGGTTCTCCAACACTCAATCCCCCTATGGCGATTCCCGGGAAATCTATTTCAAGGAGTTCTTCAGCACTCCTGGCCCGGAGGTCCCGGAAAAAGTTTCCTTGAACTATGCCAAAAAGCTGTCCATCATATCCTTCAGAACGTTTTAACCATTCATCTTTACTTCTTTTTGCCCACCGGGTGGTAATTTCAAGCGCTTCCAGGGCTTTCCGGTAGGTTATGTCCGGTGGAGTACAAATATCCAGGCACATGAGGATATCACTCCCGAGAATTTCCTGAACATCGATAACTTTTTCAGGAGTAAGGGTATGATAAGAGCCATCGATATGGGAGCGGAAGTAAACCCCCTCCTCATTGATCTTCCTGAAAGGGGCGAGGGAAAACACCTGGTAGCCGCCAGAGTCGGTTAAGATATTGTGGTTCCAGGTGGAAAACTTATGGAGTCCTCCAGCCTCTTTCAATACCTCGATTCCCGGCCGTAAGTAAAGGTGATAGGTGTTTCCTAATATCAGTTTAAACCCGATCTTGTCCAGTGTCTCATGCGTGATCGCTTTAACCGTGGCGTTTGTGCCGACAGGCATGAAAACCGGTGTTTCGACTGGACCGTGGGGAAGATGGAGAATACCATTTCGCGCCTTCGAATCTTTATCCTGATCTATTATTTGAAAAAGCATCCTCAAGTTACCTCATTATGTTCTTGCAATCCTGAATAGCCAGATCCCGGCGGCGGAAAAAAAGATAAATGGGGCCCAGGCACCAGCCATGGGTGAGATAAAACCAAGATTGGCAAAGATTACCATTACCATCTGAAAAACGTAATATACCACCGTTAATACAAGGCTGGAAAGAAGGCTCATCAAGAGAATATTTTTCCGGAAACTACCCCCTAAAGCGCTGGATAAAAAAGTTACCATCAGCGAGGTCAGAGCAAAAGAATAACGTTTGTAATAATCGGTCAGCAGCTCACGGTGGGGCAAACCTGCCTTTCTTCTGGATTCAATCCATTCTCCCGCTTCCGCAATTCGTAATTCCTCGACGTTTTTCATAGTTTTACGAAAGGTACCGGGGGGTCCATTAATTTTATTCTCTTTAAGCAGATTTTCCTTTTGTTCAGTTAAAAATTTTCCCTCCTGGTCCCAGGTAAAGATCCTGCAGCGGTGAAGTTCCCAGAGATTTCCATCCCAGGTAGCCCACTCAGCATCGATCCGTCGGATAAACCGCCCCTCATCGTCCCGTTCCAGGACGATGAGGCCGGAAAGGGTTTCAGAGCTGTCATTATAATAATCACAGTGATATATAATATTTTCACCGACAACAGTAACATTCGTATTACTTTGGGACTGACGGCGTCCGAGGAATTCCCCTGTTAGCTGGTTTTTTATACGGAAGGAATCGATAACTACAATTTCTTCAAAATAAAAACTGGCAACACTTAAGACGAGCCCGGCAAGAATCAGGGGGAGAACCAGCCGGAAGAGTGAAATCCCCGAACCAAAG
Source organism: Spirochaetales bacterium (assembly GCA_023131935.1). Taxonomy (GTDB): domain Bacteria; phylum Spirochaetota; class Spirochaetia; order JAGLYY01; family JAGLYY01; genus JAGLYY01. The sequence continues at coordinate 6,503 of JAGLYY010000224.1, forward strand.
ACAGAAATAAGTTCATTATTCGAATAGAAAGAACCGAGAGTAAAGGCCACTGAAAAAAGGAGTGCGATGGGGAGTGCGAACATTATGCATTTCGGCAGATAATAAACAGCAACACTTAACATCTGGGTAAAGGAAACATCATTACTTAAGTATCTCCAGAGGTTTTTAAAGAGATCGACAAGTTCTAGGACAAGCACAAAAAAGGCAAGAGCAGTGAGAAAAACCGGGAGAAAATTCTTTAGCACCATGCCATGAAGGGTTTTCATCGCCGAAACCTCAGGAAAAATACAATACTGCCAATGAGAAATATAAACATATTCGGGAACCACATTGAAAGTAAGGGGCTGTAGTTCATCCGGATGCCCAGGGTTTTACCTCCTATGAGCATTGCCCAGTAGAAAACAGAAATTAATAACCCGATACCGAATCCGACGGAACGGCCTCCTCTTTTAGTAAATAAACCAGCAGGATATGCGAGAAAAACAAAGGCGAGACAGGCAAAGGGTACAGAGAACTTAGTATGAAATTCGAGCAGGTGATTTTGGAGGGACCTGTCCTGGATAGGCATCCTCTGAAGGTCATCGAGTTTGTTGAGAATGGTTTTCAACGAGGTTTCCTGGGAGGGCAGTCCGAGAGCTCCCCAGTAGATCTGTTTTAGTTTAGCTCTTTCCCATAAAACCTGTTTCTCATGTGCCTTTTCCTTTTCAGTAAGGCGTTGTTTCTTCTCCACGATTTCCCGCCAGACATCGACAGAACTCATCTCTTTTGGAGAGAGGCTTGTGATTGAAAAAGTGATGTCTTTTAACAAAATGTTATAATCCATTGCATCAGCGGTAAAATAGGTGAAGTCGTGTCCTTTTCGTGAATCAGAAGTATGACTGAAAATATCCGATAGTTTCAGTGATATTACACCCTCCTGGCTCTCACTCCTTGTTAAAAAGGCCTCTCTCGCGGTAATTATCCGCCTGTCTTTCTCCGGGGTTTTATCAATGATAACAAGGTCCTCTATTACCTTTCCCTCAACTCTGCCGGGAATAATGATACTATCCTGATATCTTTTAATAGTATTTGATTCCAGTTCCAGCTCAGGATTTGAATAGAGAATTTCCCGGAACAGCCGGCTGAAATTAATTGTTCCCAGAGGAAGGAAATAATCATTCATGACAAAAGAAACCATGGAAAAGAGGATTCCAAGGATAACGAATGGGACAAAAAGTTTTGAATGGGAGATCCCCGAGGCCTGCATTGAGAGGATCTCGTTATCTGAGGAAAACCTGCCGATAGCCATCAGGCCCCCAACAAGAGAGGCGAAGGGGAAAGAGAAGGCGATAATTGCCGGGAGGGAATAAATAATGATGAGAACTACCTTGAAGAAAGGAACATTTTTCGAAAGTATATCCTCAGCAAGCAGGAGAAGATGATTTAGAAAGAAGATAAAAAAGAAAAAGAGGAAAGCTACAAAGAAGGAAAACAGGTACTCCTGTCCGAGGTAGAGACTGATAGTCATGTACCTGGGTTTCCGTAATGACAGCTTCATGGCTTAAAGACCGCTTGAGCCAAAACCTCCACTACCCCGCCTGGTTTCGGACAGCATTTCAATAAAATTGAACTGGCCCTGTACTACAGGGGCGACAATAAGCTGGGCGATACGATCGCCATCATCAATGATATAATCTTCCTGACCCAGGTTAATCAGTATAATTTTCACCTCTCCACGGTAATCTGAATCGATAGTCCCCGGAGAATTCAGTACGGTAATACCTTTTTTCAAGGCAAGCCCGGACCGGGGTCTTACCTGGGCCTCATAACCTTCCGGAATCTGCAGCTTAATCCCCGTTGGGACCAGGACCCGCTCCATGGAGCGAATAGTGAGAGGTCCATCAAGGCGTGCTTTCAGGTCAGCACCTGCGGCATGTTTCGAAGTGTATTCCGGGACATGACCGGATTCAGATGTATAATCAATGATGATTTCGCGCATGCTAAATTAACCCTGGAGGATGGTATCCTCCAGGGCTGTTATCCCTTTTTCTTAGTGTCTATGTTGATTAGACCTGCCTGAGTCGTGGCGGGGTTTCCGGTGATCGTGATGCGAACTTCCTTGAGGATCAATAGCGTCGATGTAGCTTAAGTTAATTCTGCCCATCCTATCAATCTCAATAATCTTTACCTGTATTTGCTGCTCAAGCTTCAGTACATCGGATACTTTTTCAACCCTTTGTCTGGAAAGTTTGGAAATGTGACACAATCCATCCTTTCCCGGAAGAATTTCAACAAAAGCGCCGAAATCAACAATCCGTTTGACCGTACCCAGGTATACTTTTCCAACCTCAGGCTCTTCAACAAGCCCTCTGATCATTTCTTCAGCAAGACTGGCGCCTTCCTGGTTTTTACTGTAAATGGTGATGGTCCCATCATTGTCTATGTTAACAGTTGTATCAGTTTTCTCGCTGATGGCTTTAACATTTTTGCCGCCAGGGCCTATTACCGCGCCAATCTTATCCTGTTCAACTTTTATGATGGAAATTTTGGGCGCGTACTCTGAAATAGAACTTTCCGGAGTTCTGATAACTTCGTTCATGATACCGAGGATGTGGAGTCTTCCTTTATGGGCCTGATCAAGCGCCCGGGCCATAATTTCCGCGGAAACCTGCTTGATTTTAATATCCATCTGAAAAGCGGTGATGCCGTCTTCGGTTCCAGCGACTTTAAAGTCCATATCACCAAGATGGTCCTCCTCACCGAGGATATCGCTTAAAACCACTGTATTGGTTTCATCACTGATGAGTCCCATTGCGATACCAGCAACAGGTTTTTTAATAGGTATACCAGCCTGAAGCAGACTCAAGGACCCCCCACACACCGTCGCCATGGAAGAAGAACCATTAGATTCGAGAACTTCTGATACAACCCTGATGGTATAGGGAAAATTCTCCTTCGAAGGAAGGACCCCGGCGATTGCACGTTTGGCGAGATGGCCATGTCCAATTTCCCTTCGACCAGTACCAAGCCGGCCGGTTTCCCCTACAGAGAAGGGAGGGAAGTTGTAATGGAGCATGAAATTATCAAACCGTTTCTCTCCATCGATATCGTCTTTCATCTGTTCATCAAAAACTGTTCCCAGTGTGGTAACCGCAAGAGCTTGAGTTTCGCCGCGGGTAAAAAGGGCGCTTCCGTGGGTACGGGGCAGTATTTTAATTTCACAGGAAATAGGGCGAATATCTTCCGGCCCTCTACCGTCGGTACGTATCCCTTTCTCAATGATTGATTTCCTGACAATCGTAGATTCAAGTTCTTCAAAAACCTCATTGAAAAGTTTTAGCTGCTCCTCTGGAATATCCTCCTCAAATCGGGTAAAAATGTCATTTTTCACCTGCTTGATGGCAGCATAGCGTTCCATTTTTCCCTTAACGAAACAGGCTTCTTCCATAAGAGAATATGCAGCTTTAATAATATCTTCCCTTTTCGGAAAGCTTTCATCAACCTCAGGAAGGGGCAATTTCTCTTTTCCAGCAAGCCTGGCAAGTTCAATTTGAGCATTACAGATCTCTTTAATAGTTACTTCGGCTTTGCTGATTGCTTTAATCATCAGATCTTCAGAGACCTCTTTTCCCCCTCCCTCAACCATGGTGATACCATGTTCGGTGCCGGCAACAACGATCTCTAGTTCCGATGCTTCAATTTGCGCAAAAGTAGGGTTCAGGATAAGTTCTTCATCAAGATAACAGACCCGAACTGAACCGGTAGGTCCATCAAAGGGGATATCAGATATGGTAACTGCAGCTGATGAAGCAATCATGGCAATCACATCTGGTGGATTAATCTGGTCGGCGGAAATAACCGTCGGTACAACCTGAATCTCTCTTCCAAATTTCTTTGAAAAGAGGGGTCTCATCGGGCGGTCAATCAACCGTGAAACAAGGATTTCCTTGTCTTTCGGTCGTGCTTCCCTTTTGAGGAACCCACCGGGAATTTTCCCCGCCGCGTAGAACTTTTCATTGTACTCAACCTGGAGAGGGACGTAGTCAAGTTCAGATTCCCTGCCGCCGCAGCAGGCGGTAGCAATTACCGCGCTTTCACCAAAACGGGCAAAAACAGATCCATTTGCCTGTTTGGCCATTTTTCCTGTTTCAAGTATGAGTTCTTTGTCACCAATTTTAATTGTGACTGAGTGTGGCATTGTATTACTTCCTTAAATTTAGTTTTTTCAGGATTTCCCGATATTTATCAAGTTCCGTACGTTTCAGGTATGTTAAAAGTCTTCTTCTCTGTCCTACCATCTTCAGCAGGCCCCGTCTGGAAGCGTGATCTTTCTTATGTTCCTTGAAGTGTTCTGTGAGATCCTGAATCCGGGCGGTCAGAAGCGCAATTTGAACCTCTGTCGAACCTGTATTTTTTTCATCCAGTCCAAAATCCTTGACGATAGCCATTTTCTGTTCTTTGGTTAAAGCCATTCTCATTCTCCTTTATGTATGGCAAATAGTAATGATATGCAAATAAATCCCCTTACGGGAGTTGTTGAATACTATGGGTAAATTGATATGTATTCATTGACCAGTTTACCCAAAAAAGTACAAAAGTCAATCTATCTACTGTTTTCCATTTTTAAAATCATACTTTTGTTTCGGTATCACAAACTCATACTTATAGGTTTCTCCTCTGTGGGAACAGAGGGCTATAAATTGATTATCTTCGTCGATGAAGGCGAAATACCCCTCCTGGGGGTGTGTAAAACCTGACAAATGTTTCTCTATTCCAGCACCTGTAAGTACTTGCTTAATCGATTGTTTATCTAATAAAATCTTCTGAATCCCCCCTATCCGGTCGATAGCTTTTATCCCTTCGAAAAAGTCACTTTCAGGAGAAAATTCCTCAGGCGTTTTTCCATCCTCGACCAGGTACGGTCCTACCGCGGTTCTTCTAAGGGAGGTGAGATACCCGCAGGAACCGCTGCTTCGTCCGAGGTCCCTCGCAAGGCTCCTGATATAGGTTCCTTTTCCGCAGATTACCTTTATCGTAAGATAAGGTGGTTTCCACCCAAGAATAGAAAGCTCCTTTATCTGAACTTCCCTCCCGGGCATTTCAACAATTTCCCCCGCCCGAACCCTTTCGTGAGCCCGTTTCCCATTAATATGAATCGCTGAATATGCGGGGGGGCGTTGTTTTATGGTGCCGCGAAATGTGGGGAGAACTTCTTCAATGGTGCCAAGGTCCGGAACCGGAGCCGTTTGAATAAGTGCCCCCTCCGGATCCAAAGTATCGGTTTCCTTGCCGAAGCAGATTATTCCCTCATAGGTTTTATCCATCCCGGTGATGTGAGGAACAAGTTTTGTGAATTGTCCGGTGAGAACAACGAGAATGCCGGATGCAAATTTGTCGAGGGTCCCTGTATGACCTACCCTTTTCTCATTAAGGACACGTTTAACCCTGGAAAGGGCCTGAAATGAGGTGACCCCTTCAGGTTTATCAAGAAGAAGGAGACCTGAAGCTCTTTTTCTCAAGTATTCAGTTCCTCAATCTTTTTAATCATGTTGAAGCCATCTTCTATTGAATTGTCAAGGATAAATATTAATTTCGGGGTCTGTCTAATCTTCAGTTTTTTGCCGAGGATGCCCTGAATAAAGCCTGTAGCGTGATTCAAAGCATCAACAGAAGATTGGAGTTTTTTGCGGCCTTCAAATCCGGATATATAGATTTTAGCGTATGCTATATCCTTCGAGACATCAACATCTGAAATCGATATCATGGTTGTAACACGGGGATCTTTAATGATCCCTTTCATAATCATCATACTGATTTCTTCTCTTAACAGGCTTTTTACCCGTTCCAGTCTATGTTCTGCCATCGGTCCTTCTATTTATTTTCCGGCTTACCGAGTTTCTTCGCGATCTCTTTAATCTCAAAGACTTCAAGCTGATCTCCAACCTGAATGTCCTGGAAGGTCTCAATACCGATACCACATTCGTATCCGGCATCAACTTCCCTGGCATCTTCTTTAAACCGCTTGAGACTGGTGATTTTTCCGGTATGCTGTTCAATACCTTCACGGAATACTCTGACATTGGATCCCCGTTTTACCTTACCGGTAAGAACATAGGTACCTGCAATAACACCAATCTTTGGTACTTTGAAGGTATCCCGTACCTCTATGGTAGCAACGACCTCCTCCTTGAGTTCAGGAGCAAGCAGCCCTTCCATCGCTGATCGGATATCATCAACAGCATCATAGATGATGTTATACTTCCGGATTTCAACTTTTTCCCGGTCGGCTAGTATCTGAGCCTTTGAGGTCGGCCGAACGTGGAAGCCAATGATAATTGCGTTTGAAGCGACCGCCAGGTTAACATCGTTCTCAATAACTGCACCGGCAGATGTATGAATTGCAGTGAGCCGAATCTCCTTGGTGCTGAGCTTTTCAAGAGCGCTTTTGAGGGCTTCAACAGAACCGTGTACATCACCCTTGATGATAACCTTGAGTTCCTTAATCTCGCCGTCCTGGATTGAATCGTAGAGATTATCCAGAGTAATTTTCTTGACGTTTGCGGCTTCACCCTGTTTTTCGAGCTCCTGACGTTTTGCACCGATTTGTCTCGCGAACTTTTCGGATTCTGTTACCTGAAAAGGTGCTCCGGCATCAGGAATTCCTGTAAAACCAAGGATTTCAATAGGTATTGCCGGCGGTGCTTCGGTAATCTTATTTCCCTTGTCATCAAATATAGCTCGAACCTTGCCAGGATAGACTCCAGCAACAAAAGCATCACCAATGCGCAGGGTACCCCTTTCTATTATGACTGTGGACACAATACCCCGGCCATGATCAACCTTTGATTCAATAATCTTTCCCTCAGCCCGACAGCTGTAATTTGCTTTTAACTCAAGAACCTCTGCCTGTAAGAGGATGCTGTCAAGAAGTTCAGCAACTCCCTGTCCCTTCAAAGCGGATAGTTCAGCGAAAATCGTTGAACCGCCCCAATCTTCCGGAATGAGATTGTATTCCGAAAGTTGCTGTTTTACCCTATCGGGATTCGCTTCGGGGAGATCAATTTTATTAACAGCTACTATGATAGGAACTCCTGCCTCTTTAGCATGGTTCAGCGCTTCTACTGTTTGGGGCATAACACCATCGTTTGCGGCGACAACCAGCACAACGATGTCAGTAACCTGTGCTCCACGAGCCCGCATGAGAGTAAATGCTTCATGGCCGGGAGTATCAAGGAAAATGATATCTCCCTGAGGGAGAGCCACTTTGTACGCTCCAATATGTTGGGTGATTCCACCGAATTCACCAGCGACTACATCGGACTTTCGGATGGTATCCAGGAGTTTTGTTTTACCATGATCAACGTGACCCATCACCGTTACAATGGGAGGGCGAGTCTTCAGATCCTCATCCTGGTCTTTTTCGCTCTCTATGATGGTTTCATCGTAGAGTGAGACAATTTTAACCTTCGCGCCATATTCTTCGGCAACAACGGCGGCTGTTTCCGCGTCAATCTGTTGATTGATGGTGACCATCATTCCAAGTCCCATCAGTTTCCCGATGATTTCCGAAGCTTTCAGATTCATTTTTTTTGCGAGATCACTGACCGTAATGACCTCCATCATATCGATTTCCTTGGGCACAGGATTCGATCTCTGGACGGTCTTCTTCTTTATCTGAAAATCTTTCTCTTTAAGATTCTGTTTCTTACTCTTCTGATAGGCAGGTTTCTTTTTTGCTTTATAGAATTTTTTCCCTGCCGGTTTTTTATCTCCTACTGGCGGAGCAGTTTGCTCGGGTTTAAATCCGGGACGCTGCTGAGGTCTGAAATTCCGCTGAGGTCCTCTATTTCCTCCAGGTCCGCCTGTTTGAGGTCTACCGCCCTGGGATGGTCTTCCACCCTGGGGAGGTCTACCACCCTGTGTTGGACGTCGATTTGGTCCTTCACCGCCTGCTGGGGGTCTTCGGTTATAACCTCCCCTGTTCCCACCGGTTCTGGGTCGGGGTTTCTCATTAGCAAAAATACCCTTGTTATAGGGTTCGGAGGGTGTTCGGGCAGGATGTGCTTTACGGGGATGCCGGTGACCTTCTGTCCCCTCGGCAACCATCTTTTTAGCATATGTCTTTGCTGCTTGAGGTTTGCGGCCGGCTATTCCGGTCCTAACGGGCTTTTCCTTTCCAGGTCCGGATGAAGATGGAGCCTTTACGCGGGGTTCTTCTTCAACGGATGGTTTCTCATCTTTCTTAGCGACAACCCTGGGCACAGTTTTCTTGGTCCGCTTTTTAACAACAACTACCTTCTTCCGTTCCAGCTTCGTTTCTTCCACGGCAGCTGCCGATTCTGGTTTCCTGTGTTTTATAAGAGTCGCTTTTGGTTTCTGTTTCTTTTCCTGCTCTTCAGCCATATATCCTCTTTATCGCATTCGGCTTTTTCTATAATAATCGATTCCAGCCGAATCCAATGATATCTATTCCTCTTCCTCTATCTCGAAGCTCAGTCCAACCCCACAGTTTGGACATTGGGTCATGTCAACAGAAATTGCATTCCCACATTCAGGACACTCGAAGTATTCCTCTTCAGGCTCCTCTTCTGCTTCTTCTGTATCTTCCGATTCTTCTTCGATAATGTCAACATTCTCGAGAATGATCGATTTAATCTTCTTTATATCCTCTTCGCTCAAGTTTTCAAACTTGGCAAGTTCCTCATCTGTAAGAGACACGAGAGTTTCAATAAGTTCTATACCATCCTCGTAAAGGATATTGATAATATGTTCAGGAAGCCCTGGAAGTTCGGAAATTCGGATAATTTCCTCTTCTTCCTCGTAATCTCGAAAGAGTGCCTCAACAGCCCTTTTAGATTCAATGGAGATATCCATTTCCTCGAACTGGGCTTCAGTCTTTACATCAATATTCCAGTCTGTCAATCTATTAGCAAGACGGACGTTCAATCCCTGTTTTCCGATAGCGAGTGATAACTGGCTTTCATCAACAATAGCAATGGCTTGCCGTTTTGCTTCGTCTACAATAACGACCTGTTTGACCTCGGCGGGGGAAAGGGCGTTTTTAACGAACTCCCGGGGATCATTCTCGTATTTAAGAATATCGATTTTCTCCCCCTCAAGCTCCCTTACAATTGCCTGGATCCGGACACCCTTCATACCGACGCACGCACCGACGGGATCTACATCATCCCTATTAGAGTACACCGCGAGCTTTGTTCGATATCCCGGTTCACGCACTATCTTAAATATTTCCACAATCTGATCATATACTTCAGGAACTTCAAGATCGAAAATGCGTTTCACAAAATCGGTATGTGTCCTCGAAAGGACGATCTGCAGTCCCGAAGGTGTTTTATTTACTTCGTAAATAAGAGCTTTAATGCGGTCATTCGGCCGGTAAATCTCTCTTGGAGATTGATACCGTTTCGGAAGAATACCTTCGATTTTACCAAGATCGACAAAAATGTTCCCATTTCTCTCTCTCTGATAGTAACCGATGATCATTTCACCAACTTTTTCCTGAAATTCGGAATAGAGGGTGTCTTTCTGTATCTCCCGGAGGGTCTGCTTTGCCTTCTGCTTGGCAGTCTGAACAGCAACCCGGTCGAATTCTTTTATGTTGATTTCAATCAACAGTTCATCACCGATTTCACATTCATCGTTGAGTTCAAGGGCCTCTTCCAGACTGATTTCAGCAACCGGATCATAAATATCTTCAACAATGCTTTTTCTTGCAAAGAGAGCCACATCGTTACCATCTTCACTGAAACGGACTACAGCGTTATCAGCTGTTCCGAATTTCCGTTTATATGCCGCATAGAGAAAATCTTCTATCGTTTTAACGACAAGTTCCTCTGATATTCCGCGATCTTGCACCAGTGCTTTTATTGCATCAGCTAATTCAGAAGACATCTACTTTCTGACCTCCTGTGAATATGCTAATTTAGCTTTCTGGATATTTGAACCTTCAATTCTCATTGTATTTCCATCCGCCTCAAGAGTAATAGTAGTACCACCATGAAGTATTTTACCCATAATCCATTCCTGGGAATCTGCCAAAAACACTTTAACCAAACGGCCTGTGAAGATGTCAAATTCATCCAGATATTTCAGTTTCCTGCTCAATCCCGGAGATGATATCTCAAGATTGATCTCCCGTGTATCCTCAACAAGCTCAACACGTGGGCGCAGAGTCTTCGAGACCTCCACGCAGTCACTAATAGTAACACCAGTTTCCTGGTGAATGACGATATGAACCTCAAGGATTCCCCGCCTTTGCTGCCGGGCGATCTCGACAATTTCAAAACCAAGCCCTTTGGTTACAGGCTGTAGTTCCGCGTAAAGATTGTGAGTTTCTTTCGGACGGCTATCCATATCTCTCCTATAAACTCCCACCGCTAAAGCCTAAAAAAGGAGTCGAACCTTCGACTCCCCACAAGCTAGCTCATTCAGGATGACAGACAATAATAGCAGGACATCAATTCTTAGTCAATAACAGGAAAAGAAACCCATACAAATCACCGGAACGTACCTTTCCGGATTAGTCCATTGCCAGAGTAATACAGAAAACCTTCATTACCCCCTGCTCTTTGAGTACTCCGGCACATTCATGCAAAGTTGAACCGGTAGTAAATACATCATCCACGAGGACAACCTGCTCAGGCAGGTCATTCTTCACTGACAGGCTGGAAAATCGCTTTTTCAGGTGAATCTTTCCTTTGAGGTTGCTTTTTCTTGCCTCCCGATCCAATCCTTTCTGCATGCCGCCGTTATCCCGGTGTAAAAGGGGAAGTACCTTTCGGTCTGACAGTTCAAGCAGGGTCATTACCTGGTCCCAGCCCCTTTTTTTATATGATCTCTTTGAGCAGGGTACAGGGATGAGGGGAAGAGCGGGATATTCTCTGTTAAGGGTGGATGAAAAAAATGGATAAAAAAAGTGAACAAGTCTGGTATACCCCTCCTCCTTATACCTATGTATCATTTCCCGGATTATTCCCGAATAATGAAAGACCGAAAAATGACTGTCGAAGGCATAGGAGTGGTTTCTGCAACGTGTACAGATTACTTTTTCACTCATAAGGTCCCTCCCGCAAATGGTGCAGCGGGTCCCTGAAACAAAAGGCAAGGTATAAGTGCAGCGGTCACAAACACCTCTCCGAATCTGCTCGACTCCGTCGAGGGGAGCCCCGCAGTAAAGACAACCTTCAGGGAAAAGATATTCAGAGAGGTATTCCAGAAACCGGGGATGCTTCACAAACAGAAATACAATATGATTTTCATTCCTGATTCAGTTTCATTGGATTAACTCATCCTGCCACCGTGCAATTGTATTCAAAGCTTCGAGAGGGGTCATCTCGTTAACATTAAGGGATCGAACTTCCTGGCTGACTATTTCCGATGGGGAAAAGAGGTCCTTCTGACCATTTCCCTCCTCAGCAGGTGGAATTTCGGGGTATCCATCCTCTTTTTCCTTTAAATTATTCAGAATCCGGGTGGCACGCCTTACAATTTCTAACGGCAGTCCGGCGATTTTGGCGGCATGGAGACCATAGGAATTTCCTGCTGGTCCTTCTTTAATCTTTTTCAGGAAGACAATTTCCCCTTCGTTTTCGAGAACTTCGAGGGAAAGGTTTTTTAATTTCTCATGTTTCAAGAGAGTTAGTTCATGATAGTGGGTAGCAAAAAGGGTTTTACACTGAAGTGTCTCAAGAAGGTGTTCACTTACTGCCCAGGCGATTGAGAGACCATCGTTAGTACTGGTGCCCCTTCCTACTTCATCCATAATGACAAGGCTTTTTTTGGTTGCTGACCGGATAATATTTGCCGTCTCGTTCATTTCCACGAGGAAGGTCGATTCTCCTCTCGCGAGATTGTCCGATGCCCCAACACGGCAGAAGATATTATCAACGATCCCAATTTCAGCTTCCCGGGCCGGTATGTAACTGCCGATCTGGGCCATCAGCACAATGAGGGCAACCTGTCGAAGATAGGTGGATTTCCCTGCCATATTCGGGCCGGTAATAAGGGCAAAAGTTGTTTTTTTGGGATCCAGTTTCAGGCTGTTGGGTACAAAATTCCCTGGCGGAAGATGGTGTTCAACTACTGGGTGCCTTCCCTCCCGGATATTGAGGGTCTGCTTTTCTGACAATTTCGGCCTGGTATATCCGTGAATTGTTGCCGCGTAGGCGAAAGACCCGAGACAGTCCAGTCTGGCAAGTTTATCCGCAAGGGAGAGAAGAGAGGAAACCTGTTCTTTTACCTGGTCACGCAGTTTGAGAAAAAGATCCTTCTCCATCTCTAAGGCTTTCTCAGATGCGTTATTAAGATCGGACTCAAGGGATGAAAGCCGCTCAGTGGTAAACCGTTCCCCTCCAACTAAAGACTGCCTTCGGATGAAATGTTCCGGCACAAGGTGGAGGTTTGCCTTTGACACTTCGAGGTAATAACCGATGATTTTGTTGTATTTTGCTTTGAGAGAGGAAATACCGGTCCTCTCCTTTTCCTCTTCGAGATACTCATCGAGGGTGGATTTACTGTTTTCCTTTAAGTGCCGTAACCGTTCGAGTTCTTCATTGAAACCCTCTCTTATCAGGCTGCCATCAGACAGAAGGATTGATGGATCATCCGCAAGACCTTTCAATAGAAGATCAACTATTTCAGAGATCCACTTCAGTTCCTCCCGGGAAAGAAAATCCCGGTTCCATTCAGTCAGTGAGGAATGAACCAGCAGGATTCCCTGAAGACTGTTTCTCACTGCTGCCAAATCTTTGCCATGGGCTTTATCGAGGGCTATCCTTGAAGATAATCGTTCTAAATCCAGGATCCCTTTCAATGTTTCCCGGAGAGAGGAAAGTAGGATCTGGTTCCGGTAGAGGAAATCCACCTCCTCTAACCGGTTTTCTATCTGTTCCCGATCTGTGAGCGGCTGAAGAACCCAGGCACGCAATTTTCTGGATCCCATCGAGGTTTTCGTATGATTCAAAATCTCCAGGAGGCTGTATTTACTGCTTCCATCGTGAAGGTTAGCTGTAATTTCCAGATTGCGCTGGGTTGATTCATCAAGACCAAGGAACTCATGGTCATGGTAACGTTTGATCCCCCTTATGTGCGGAAGCATCCCCTTCGAAGAATCTTCGAGGTATTCCAGGAGTATTCCCGTTGAATAGAGAGCGGGATCATCTGTTTTGAATCCAAAACCTTTTAGATTTGAGACAGCGAATTGCAGAATAAGCCTTTTTTCAGAAGCTTCCAAATCGAAAGACCAATCGGGAAAGCGGTTTATCAGGATCTCCTTTTGTTCGTCAAGGACTCTGTTAACCTGATCATCCTCTTCCAGGAGAGATTCCTGAATAAGAATTTCCCGGGGGGAAAGGCGGGAAAGTTCTTTCCTGAGCCGTTGCTTCCGTTCTTCCCAGGGAAAAGCGGTAGCGATGAACTCAGCGGTTGATAGATCTATCGCCGAAAGGGATACCCATTCGCGGTATCTGCCGATGGAGAGAAGAAAGTTATTTTCCCCTTTGTCCAGATAATTCTCATCAACTACGGTGCCGGGGGTAATTATCTCCACAACCTGCCGTTTCGCGATCCCCTTTCCCCCTTCAGGCAGTGAAATCTGCTCGCAGATTGCGATTTTTTTTCCCGCTTTCAGGAGCCGGGGGATATAGGTTTGGGCAGCATGATAGGGGATACCGCACATGGGGACCTTGTTCCGGGCTGTAAGGGTAAGGTTGAGGATTGATGAAGCCTCCCGGGCATCCTGTTGGAACATCTCGTAAAAGTCACCAAGTCGAAAAAACAGAATCGCATCACGATGGTCCTGTTTAATTCGATGGTATTGCTGCATCATAGGGGTTGTTTCAGCCATAGCATCTGGATTATATTGTATTGCTGATTGCTCTACAATACTCTGCCAAGGCAGGGGGGTAATGATGACTGAAGAGTCACTTTTTTATAAAGAAAGCGATGATATTATATTTCTCCGCGCCGAAGGACATATAACCGCGTCGCTGTGTTCCGATCTCAAGAAAACAGTGCTAAACCGGTTCGATGAAACTCCGCCGGTGAAGCATTTTTTTATCGATCTCTCCCATTGTGATTATATGGATTCTACTTTTATGGGGCTCCTGGTAGGTTTTAACAAAAAGCTTTCAATTACCGCTGCACAAAAGGTGGAAATCGTCAATCCTTCCGAACCCTGTAAAAAACTGTTAAAAGGCCTAGGGATACAGAAACTGCTTTCTTATATTGATGAGGAAATTGCCATGCCGCTGGATATGGTACAGATTTCAAAAACAGCTAAAGCGACTGCTGAATTTATTCTCAAGGCCCATGAGGAACTTATTAATCTATCAATCATAAATCGCCGGCGGTTCGCTGCTCTTCAATCCGTGCTGAAAGATCACCGGAAATAACAAATTTCTTGTCTGAAAAAAAAGATCAGCACCATATTGTTTATATGGTGCTGTTACAGCTTGAATTATAAAAATCTAGAAGAGTTAATAACCTTTATGTGTAGTTAGTTTCTACCCGCATCCCTGCGAAGTTTTTCCAGTACCATATCGGTGATATCGACATCATAACTGATCCAGAGGATATCGGGATCCTGTTTTTTAAAAATGAGTGAAAACCCCTCAGTTTCAGCGACGTATTTAACTGCTTCAATTACCTCCGAGAGGAAAGTCTGGGACGAAAGAAGGTTTTCCTTTTTGTTTTCAATCAGTCTCGATTTCGTATTGTGATATTGCTGCATGAATGTTATTAGTTTTTCAATCTCATCTTCAAGCTTCAGAACACGGAATTCATCTCCCTGTTCCTGCGCAAGAAGTTTCTGTTCCTTCAATTGAAGGAGTTCTTCATTCTTTCGGGAGAGAAAATTGTTGTAATCAGTGGTCATCCTCTCAACCTCTCGCAGGGCGGCGGAATCCTGAAAGTGATTTGAAACGATCCTTGAAATATCAACAACACCGATCTTCGATAATTTATCAGAAAATCCGTAACCGGTTATTACTGATAGCAGAAGTATTATTCCAAGTGTTTTCTTCATTTATTTGTATCTCCTTTCTATTAGAACATGCTCGCCGTGAGGGAAATCACGAAATCAAGCCCTGATCCTTCTTCCGAACTGGCAAACACATTGCCTGTCTGCCACTGAATACTGGACAGATTATTATCGGCAAAAGAGAACCGCTTAACCAGGTAAAACCCTATGGGCAGGCCGGGTATTGTTAAACGCAATCCACCCCCCATTGAAAAGTAAAAATCATCAAGACTGAAATCGTCAAGGTCATCGGTCTTCGACCACATTCCGGTGCCGCTTATAAATAAATCGGACCAGAGATACTGCTCGATTACCGGCATTCTTAATTCGATCCAGTTGTCCCAGAGCGCCTCTCCTGTTCCGGTTTCAGCACTGCTCCATCCACGAGCGGTTGTCATCCCATCGATATAGAGCAAATCATTCTGGTCGGTGTAAATTTCTTCTTTTCCAAACTGGGGCAGAATGATCGAGAACGCGCTGTTTAGAGCAAGAATAAGTTTGAACCGCGAATCCTCAAATATTTTAAAATCCAGGAGTTTCGCGTACGCTTGAGCTTTCGTAGTGCTTCGGATGTAGTGTTTCACTCCTCCGAGGAAACCGCCGACAAAACTGACCTGTTCTCCCAGGTAGGTTCCGCTTGTCGGATTATAGATAATGTCCCTCCGGTCCCATGAAAGGTTGAGCCAGAGTTTGTTTTCAAACTTCCAGGAATCAATATTTTCCCTGATACTCGGATCAAATGGGCGGTAGAGTGATTCTTCATATTTTTTCCTCGACAGGGAGGTCCGCAAACCGGTACCGGTGCCGAATCGTCCTAACGGAGTATGGAAGGTATAGCCGGTATTGACCCCGAGACTGACATCGTAGCTTAAGTAATCCATGAGATAACCGGGATCGATAACATCGCCCTGCAGCCGTGCATACTCCCAGTCGGTAATAGCCACACCATCGGCGATCTGCTGGGCGGTAGCAGGCTCCCCGGTATCGGGATTGACAAGATGACCGTCATAAGGATCGGGTACCGCGTCACCGTTTGCGTAGTCCTCATCGGAAAAAATCGGAAACAGGATGTCCTGATAAGCCCCGGAATTTTCTTCCCGCTGAAAGGAAAGATCCACACCACCGGACCACCGCCGCCCGGCGAGCCATTTTTCGGTATACCCGAAGCTCAGACTCTGTTTTATTGGAGAGATCTCAGTTCCTACAGACAGTTCCTGCCCATGACCACGGAAATTCTTGTCCACCCATTTTACAAATCCCATAACGGGAAAATCACCGCCGGCAGCGGAAAAGCTGATTCCGAAATTAATGTCGGTTGTTTTTCCCTCCTCCACGTTAATAACAAGATCCATGAGCCCCTCTTCGGATCCCTCCGGGGTATCAGGGATAACGGCGCTGAAATACTGCAGGTTGTACAGGTTACGAAGACCCTCAAGAATTTTATCTTTGCTGAAGATGTCACCAACCTGCAGGGGGATCTCCCGGAGGATTACATAGTCCTCGGTTTTCGTATTTCCCCTCACAATGATGTTTTCAATATGGGCCCTTCCCCGCTCAACGATGGAGATAACGTAAGAGATAGTTTTATTTTTCTCATCCCTGATCTCCTGCCTGTTAATGACGTTGAAGATGTAACCATCATTGTAGTAGAGATCGGTGATACGTACAAAATCGGCTTCCAGTTTTGTCCTGTTGATAACATTTTCAACGGACTGGTGAAGCAGCTCCGCGAGGTCCTCGTCTGAAAAGAGGGTATTTCCCTCAAAGGTAGTTCCTCCGTAGGTATACTGGTTTCCCTCTTCGATGTAATAGGTGATGACAAGAAAATTCCTATCCTCCTCAGCCTCTTCAAACTCCCGGGTGATGTTTACGACCTTAGCGTCTATGTATCCCCGGTCATGATAGTAACGCTCAATACCGTTCCGGTCCTGTTCCAAATTCTTTTCTTCAAAAAGGCCGCTGGTAAAGAATGATTGTTCCTTGCTTTTCATTACCCCCTTCAGGGTATTTTCTGAGGCAAAAGAATTGCCGGAGAACTGGATAGTCCGCACCTTTGTCTGTTTTCCTTCACTGATTTCAAAAGTGAGGATGATGATATTCTCTTCGGCATCCTGTTCTGTTTTGCTTGTTACCTCGATATCCGGGAAACCACGGGACAGGTAAAGTTCGATTATCGCCTGCTCATCCTGCCGGACTTTTGTTTTCGTTACGACATCGGAACGCTTAAGAAGGATAACCTCGAGTATATCGGTCCTTCGGACAACGCTGTTACCCTCAATCCGGATATCATCTAGGAGGGGACGCTCGACAACAGTAAAAACGATAATAACAGAATTCTGTTCCTCGTCCCCGGCAACAGCTGTTGGTGTCAGTTGTTCAAAATAATCAAGAGCATAGAGTTTGCTTTGAAGATCCCAGAAAAGGGTATCGGAAAAAATCTTCCCGATAAAAGGATTGGTAACACCCTCAATTTCCCGGAATGAAAAGTGATCGAGTCCCTGAAACTGTATATCAACTATTGGTTTGTCAATGTACCACTCCTGGGCCGTCAGGATTGAGGCCGGCAGAACAACAAGAGATATGAGAGTCAGAAAGAATAGCGCCTTTCGCATAGTTTCTCCTTGAAACTTGAATCTAATATGAGAATTCCCAGGAAAATCCCAGGCTGGTATTGGTTATGCTGGAAAACAGGTCTGTGAAATCCGGAAGAACCGATAATTCGAGAAGGAATAAAGGGGTCTTCCATTCCAGACTGACTTCCGAATCCACAAGCAGCCCCTCTCCCAATCCGGATCCGGGCAGCCGGTTTTCAGTACTTATCTGTATTAATGCCTCCAGAAACAGATCTTCTCCGAAGTACTTTCCCAAAAATAGGGTTGTATTGTCAAGATATCTCCCTATGGAACTATTTTCCACCCCTTCGCCCCTTTCCGGTTCTAAAACTTTTTCAAGGAGCACATTTGATAACATCTGGGTCCGAATAGAAAACAGATCAAGGTGAAGCAGGTCTTTTATCCGCTCTTCAAAAGTTTGGATAACACCAAACTGCCCAACAATATCACTTGTAAGCATGATTGCGGAACCCAAACTCAAATCCCCCTCCTGGGAGAGGATGCTTGCTCCGAGGAGGCTTACAATCTCAGAACCTGACATCGGCGGGCTGGATACAAAACGTGGTGAAAACCGGCTGAATGGATCCCCATCGACGATCAGAGAAATTTTGATGTCCTCCCCCGAGGTGCTTATTTCCCGAATTTCAGCTCTCGCGGTTAAAACAGGATCAAACTTCGTCTGGTCCTCATTGAAAGAAATCAATCCCTCCCGGATGTAGAAATTCCGCTTGAAGTAGTAAATCTGCCCGCCGCGAATCGATATATCACCGGTAAGTGAGAAAGTATAGGAACTGCCGTCATAAATAATGCTGACCTCCTGCCCGGTATCGGCGAAGGACCTCAAGATGGGAAGGGTACGGGAGGGCCAAACGAATTCAACATTTTGAGCGGAGGCGATGTTAAGATCTACCATGAGATCCGGAAGATTCTTATCAGGCTTAACCATCACCTCCGCCTGCCTCCCGATCGCAATACTGGTGTCATGGGCTATTAGATCACCACCAAGTATGGTGCTGAACTGGTCAGCTTTAATCGTAAAATCACCTTTAACCCATCCATAAACTTCAACATCTGCGAAGATATATTCAATATATAATCCCTGGTGACCATAGACATGCAGGGCAATATCAACGTCCTTAGGGACCCAGTGATCCAGAGTAAAATAGATATCCCCCCGGACCATCCCCTGGTCGATAGGGATATCTACATCCTCCATGAAAAAACGTTTCCCCTGGAACTGGAGGTCGGTTCTGAAGGGTCCAAGGCGGTCCGGCGAAATATCGGTTTCGGCGTATACATCGGTGGCTTTCACAATGCCCCAGATATCGGGATCATTTATTTGTCCGGTAATTCGCAAATTCCCGGTACCATGTCCTTCTTTAATCCGGAAAAACGGTATTTTTATCAGGGTATCCAGAACCATAAAATCAAGATCGATATCATTCACGGCTGCTTCGATATTTGTTCCCTCTAAACGACCTTCAATTTCACAGGAAAGGGGCAAAGGATCTTTGAGAGTAACAGTGAAGCTTCCCTTTTCGTTCAATGATCCAATAATGGATTCCTGAGGACCTCCGTGGAAGCTAAGTTTGCCCTCTTTACCTTTAAAAGTCATATTCCAGGGATCTACAGGGCTGTTATCAACATAGATTTTATTAAGATCAAACACGCCGTTGAAATCAGGTATCCCCCCGGATTCAAAGATTTCAGGTATAAATTCTCCCCTGGCAGAGAAATTAGCCGCCAATTTCTTTTCATCGAACCGGCCGCTGAAAAGGCCGGAAAGAAGTAACTCCCCTTTTCGGAAATCGGTTGACAGGGAGGTCGCGGTAAGGGTGCTGGAAAGATACTTGCCATGAATGTTTGAAAGGTTCAGGACCCCATCCTGGTAGATGGCGGTACCAGAGAGGTTAATTGGATCCTGGATAAGTCTTCCACTGGGAAGATCGAAGTCAGCAGTTATTAACGGTGATGAAAGGCTCCCCTCAATTATTACCGAACTGGAGACTAAACCGGATAGAGGAAGCTCCCCGAATCTCTTCAAGGGGGAATCGATGATCTCTATTCTCCCATCCAGCTGGGAACCATTAATATCCATGATCACTGAGTAAGCTTCGTCAGAGGAGGTGCTTTCAAGCTGGATCCAGCCCGAAATATCCCTGTGCCTACTGCTGATTAGTGTCCGGATTTGTCCATTACCAATCAACTCGGTTAATTCGTTGGCCAGATGAATTTTCTGGATTGTACCGCCATCGGGGGTAAAATTGCCTGTCAGCACAAGAGTATGGAGGCGTTGCCCTATCGGAAGACCTTTAACTCCGGTATCGCGAAAGGAAACT
Organism: Spirochaetales bacterium; assembly: GCA_023131935.1. Taxonomy (GTDB): domain Bacteria; phylum Spirochaetota; class Spirochaetia; order JAGLYY01; family JAGLYY01; genus JAGLYY01. Next base: position 26,470 of record JAGLYY010000224.1, read on the forward strand.
TCCCATGAAGACGCGTTCTTATAAGAGGCGGTAATGTCCAGATTTGCCTGCATCTCCCTGAAAGGTATTGGCATATCTTCCGCGAAAAGACGTCCCCTAACTCCACCTTCCCCATCAAAACTCATCTCTCCGCGAAAATTATATAACCCGGAGAGGAGGATGCCTGTACCCGGATAATACATACCCTGGATGTTGTACGGGATTTCCTGGACCATAAAATCAGTTGAAAAGGCAAGACTTCCTTTTTCCCCAAATTCGCTGGAGAAATCCCCCTCAGCGGTAAATCCATTCCAGAAAAGGGAGAGGTCCTTAACAGTTATCCCATCTCTTGTGCCGGAAAAAGCAAGGGTTAGCTGGTTTTCCCGGTTTTCTGTGGATGTTATTTCGATCCGGGGCGAGGCAAAGGAGACCCTTTCAAAATCGGTTGAAATGAAAGCCTCCCCGGAAAGCTTTAGACCGGGGACCCTGGACTCTCCGGTAAATATTTCCACAGCATCCGCGACTGGAATATTTTTTGCAGCCACAGATGCCTGGAGGAAAAGATCCGGTTTCAACTGGAGGAACCCATCGCCCTCGATTAGATTTTCCCCGGGTGAATCAAAGAGCATACCTGAGAAGGAAAAGTCCAGTGCATCCCTCCCCTTTTCAATAATCATGGAAATTTCATTGAGATCCGTTCCCCCCGCGGAAAAATCAGCAACTGAGACAAGCGCTCTGTTTCCATCTCTGCGGATAATCATGGAACCTGAAAGGAGGGCGTCAGGTCGATAGGGAATATCCCAGATATGCAACCTCCCCGAGGGGATAAAGGATTGCATATTCAGATCCCCCGCAAACTTCAGATTCCCCAGGGGAGACCGTATTTTAAGGTCCTGAATATTCATCCATCTGTTATCTCCAGCCAGGAGCGCCCTTACCTTGAGGGGGGCAGGTAAAAACCGGTTATCGAGAAGCAGGTTGAGGTCTGTAGAGTAAACAAGGGCCCCGCTATCAAAGGTATAGAAAAGATTTGCTCTGCCTGAAATTTGGCTCGAAAGCCATGGCCGAATCATAGAGAGATCTGATCCGGGAATAACCAGATCAGAGGGATTGAAATTTTCCGAGTTGAAAGAAAGATCCAGGGTCCCGGTATCCACTTCATAAACAAGTTTGAGATCAATAGGGGATTTATCCTGAATTTTTGTAACGCTCCAACTCCCCTCCGCGAGGGTAATTGCAAAGGATTGCTTTTTAAGCCGGAACATATTCGAGTCGAAGGTATGTAATTTCAGGTTCAAGGTAGCGTGTAGAAAATCTTCGGTAAATGATCCTTTAAGGGAAAACCTGGTTTGCGCGGAGGTAAAACCAAATAGAGAATCTGAGGCAGAAAAACTCAACCTCCCTCGACCGGTAAGTTGATTCGAGGAAGGAGAAAATGAAAAATAGAGCTTTTCCAGGTGAACCTCCCCCTCCGGAAACGCTATACTGATGGAAAGATTTTTCCCTGAAAAGCGAATATCCGGAGCCTTTACACCACCATTACTACCATCCCCGGCCTGTATAATATCCTGAATCAGGGTGAGAATATCCTCATCACGTTCCATATCGATATGAATGGAGGAATTTTCAACGCTGATCTCTTTCACCGCTTCATTGAACATGCCGGAAAGCAGGGCCCTGAGACGGTAATAGATCTTGAGTCTCCGGATGGAGAGAATCTTGTTTTCAGGTGCCGCTTTATCGAAAATTGATAACTCCCGAACTTCAAGAAAACGGAAAATTGAGGGGGAGAGACTCTCGTACGTGATTCCCCGGTTGGTGATATCTTCCAAAGAGGCCATGAATTCACTTTTCAGCATTGCCAACTGCTGATCGATCTTTTTCTGGATCGGCAAGATGGCTATGACCGTGAGGACAACCAGGATTACAAAGAGACAAACCTGGATAAAATGTATCTGACCAATTTCTAGCTTCTTCAAAAAGTCTACCTAACCGGTATTTTTCAGAGTTAAAGCCCCCTGCTCTGCCGGGATGCTTTATCACTTAATAAGATACCATATTCTCTGAATGGTTACAAAAGGGTGATGTTTTCCCCATGAGTACCCGATTTATTTCCCATGAGTTTTGCTTCACACCTCTAATCAAATCAGGTATGATGCCAGATATTATGAGATGTATATTGGAAAACTTCATCGTTATTGAGGGGCTCGACGGATCGGGCACTACAACACAACTGGAAAAACTCGCAAACCGGATTGGAGAGGAACGGTGTGCGGTTACCTTTGAGCCAACCGATGGAGCTATCGGGCTTTTAATCAGACAGGTTCTCCGTCACGAGGTAACCCTAACTCCGCAAGCCATCGCCCGGCTTTTCTCAGCTGACAGGGGAGAACATATAGAGAGCCCTGCCACCGGGATCAGGGCAATAGCCGGAGAGGGAAAACTGGTAATCTGTGACCGATACCTGTTCTCCTCCCTCGCGTACCAATCCCCCGATTGCGGCTGGGATTTCGTATTCTCCCTGAACGAAAGCTTTCCCCTCCCGGAGATCCTCCTCTTTCTGGATGTTCCTCCTGCACTATGCCAAAAGCGGATGGAGGTCAGGAATGGCAAAGAACTCTATGAAGATCTGTCAAGGCAGGAGGCCATTCTCCATAACTACAAACGGAGTTTTGAGGCTTTCTCTCAGACTGGAATGAAACTTCACGTAATAAACGGAACGGTCTCGCCGGAAGAAATACACGAAAATATGTGGAATATACTGTCAGAACATCCGTCATTGCTCCGATATTAGGAGTGTGAAACGGGTTCTTTCTCTCTTAATTCTCCTCACATTTCTCGCTTCTCCACTGTACTCTTACAAGATCCTTTACGCTGAGCAGTTCTATAAACTTTTCCATACCCATTTTTACCAGTATCCCGAAGATCTGAATGAGAATATCTGGTATCTCGAGCAGGCCTTAAAATCCGATTTCGTCAACCCCCAGAACGCCCTTGCCCGCATAGAGAACCCTGATGAATGGGAAAAGTACCGTTACCTCTTTTATATGCATGTAAACCTGAAACTCCTGGAACAGTTCAGGCTTCTTGGCAGTAAATATGATAAACGGGTCGCTTATTTCTATAATTATCCATGGAAACATCAGAACCTGGACAGTCTCCGGTACGCTGAATCCTATTACCAGGCAGCTCTCTACTATTGGGAGCAGGCTTTGTACTGGTCAGAAAAGGCTTCCGGGTTACCCTACTATCTCGAAGAGATTCAGAACTGGCATGATGAACATTACCGGATTCGAACAGGAGACCTGGATTATAAAAAATTTATATCGATGGACCTCGATCGGCTGCGGAAGGTGCGGGCAGATTTCGAGGCCATGGATGAATCAACCTATTAGTTATTCTATGAACATGGCATCTCCATAGGAGAAAAACCGGTATTCCCTTTTAATAGCTTCGTTATATGCATTGAAAATATGCTCTTTTCCGGCAAAAGCGCTCACGAGCATAAGCAGGCTGGATTCCGGAGTATGAAAATTGGTGAGCAATTGGTCCACTACCTTGAAAGAATAGCCTGGATAGATAAACAGGTTTGTACTGCTTCTCCCCGGAAATATTCTGCCCTCTTTCCATGAAGATTCTAGGGTTCGCACTGCTGTTGTCCCGACAGCTACGATCTTGCGGCCCTCTTTCTTAGCCCGATTTATCGACTCCGCGGTGACTTCAGGGACTTCGTAGGTTTCTTCATGTATTTCATGGTCTTCAAGGTATTCGGCCCTTACAGGAAGGAATGTCCCAAGGCCAACGTGGAGAGTGACAAATCGTACCTCCACCCCCCTCTTCCTGGTTTTTTCAAGGATTTCATCGGTAAAATGGAGACCGGCAGTAGGGGCCGCGGCTGAACCGGTAGATTTTCCAAAAACTGTCTGATACCTGTCGGAATCCTCCCGGGTATCTTCTCTCCTGATGTACGGAGGCAGGGGGATATGGCCGTGGAAATCCAGCCAATCATCATCGACCTCTTTGTCGAATTTGATAATCCGCATGGGACCCTCAATTCCGATGATTTCTCCTGAACGGTTTCCGGGAAAGGTGAAAGTCTTACCAGGTCTCTGTTTTTTCGCCTTGCTTGTAAGAACACGCCAGGTCCTCTCTTCGGTTTTATTCAGGAGAAGAAACTCAACGGATCCTCCGTTTTCAGAGGTCCCAAAGAGACGGGCTTTCCGGACGCGGGAGTTATTCAGAACGATGATAGATCCCGGTTCAAGGAGGCCGGGAAACTTGTTGATGGTGGTATGTTCTGTCTTCCCGGAACCTCTTTCAAGGATGAGTAATCTGCTGGTACCCCTCTCTTTCGGCGGCTGCTGAGCTATGAGGTTTTCCGGAAGATCAAAATAGAATTCCCTGGTCTTCATTCTTTTTCGGTCCTTCAATTTTCAGATGCTTGTAGGCGAGTTCGGTGGCTACTCTGCCGCGGGGGGTCCGTTTCAGGAATCCCCGCTGGATGAGATAGGGTTCGTAAAAATCTTCGAGGGATTCTATCGCCTCCCCTACGGAGATCGCGAGGGTCTCTGCGCCTACAGGCCCGCCGTTGTAATGTTCGATAATCACCTTAAGGATCTGCCTGTCGTGACGCTCAAGTCCGTCGAGATCGATCTCAAGGCGCTCCAGTCCCGTCATGATGATCTCATTTGTTACTGTTCCCGTTCCCAGGACCTGGGCAAAATCCCGCATCCTCCGCAGAAGCCGGTTGGCGACCCGCGGGGTCCCCCGTGAGCACCGGGCAAGGAGGGGGAAAGCTTCCTCCTGAACAGAGATATCAAGAATTGAAGCGGAGCGCTTGATAATAGAGATGATCTCATTTTCATCGTAAAAATTCATCCGCACGGCAATACCGAATCTGCTGTAGAGAGGGCTCGCTACCTGCCCGGGTTTCGTTGTGGCGCCGATGAGGGTAAAAGGGGGGATCGGGATCCTGATGGAACGGGCAGAGGCACCCTGGCCGATGATCCAGTCGATCTCGAAATCCTCCATGGCGATGTACAGCATCTCTTCTAGAGCAGGTCTCAACCGGTGAATTTCATCAATAAAAAAAACAGTGTTGTCGGAAATGGTGGTGAGGAGGCCCGCAAGGTCTTTCGGTTTTTCCAGGGCCGGGGCGGAGGTCGCCTTTAACTCATAACCCATCTCATTTGCCACGATTCCGGCAAGGGTGGTTTTTCCAAGCCCCGGGGGGCCGGAGAGAAACACATGGTCGAGGGGCTCTTTCCGTTCTCTGGCGGCGGTAATGAAAACCGAAAGGTTTTCCTTGAGGGCGGTTTGTCCCTGAAAATCTTTCAAATACTGGGGCCGCAGCGCATGGTCCCTTGAATCCTCTTCCCTTGGATAACCGGTTAATATTTTTTCGTCACTCATCTACCTGAATTTCCTTATTTCAACCAGTACTCAGAAGAATAATGGCTTTCCGAAAAATCTCCTGCTCCGAATCTTCCGATGCCCGGGCAGTTTTGAGGGCTTCAGCGGCCTTCCTCCGGTCAAATCCCATTTCAACCAGGGCATGAACAAGTTCGTCGGGAGTACCATCGGTCTCCTCCGCAATCTTCAGTTTCCCCCGGAGAGCAAGGATAATCTTTGAAGCGGTTTTTTTCCCGAGGCCGGGGATTCTGCTTAAACCATCGACATCCTCACGATCCAGGGTACCGAGAAATTCTTCAACTCCCATTCCCGAAAGGATTCGCAGAGATTGTTTTGGGCCAATCCCGCCTACTTTCAGAAGTTCGAGAAAAACAGAACGTTCCTCTTCGGTCCGAAACCCGTAGAGCTTCATAATATCTTCCCGGTGATGAAGGTACGTAATGACTTTGACTTCTCTACCGGTATCCCCGATAGCACCGAGAGCTATGATGGGCATGTGGATTTCCCATTCCAGGTGACCGGATTGAAGGTAGAGAACACCATCACCCTTTTTTATAATTGTGCCGGCAAGACTATTGATCATGATGGTAGTTCTCCAATTCGTTCAATCGAAACCCCCTGGTTGTAACAGCAGATCGCGGCAGCAATTGCATCCGCGGCATGGTCCGGTTTTGGTATCTCCTTCAGCCCCAGAAGAAGTCTCAAGAGGTCCTGGACCTGAAATTTATCAGCCCTGCCGTTGCCGGTAATGGCTCTTTTAATTTCCTGGGGAGAATACTCAAAGATGGCAACTCCCCTCTGATGGAGGGCAAGAAGCAAAACACCGCGGGCCTGGGCAACGGGAATAGCGCTTGTTCTGTTCCTGGCAAAAAAAATGCTCTCCACCCCCGCGGCGGAAGGGGAAAAGCGCTCAATGACATTTTGAATTTCTCTGTAGATCTTTTCCAATCGATCGCCGGTTCCCTCCCCCGGTGATGTGTGGATTGCCCCATGACCAACGAGCCGGTATCGACCATTATTAACGGCGATAACCCCCCAGCCGGTCTCGGCGAGACCGGGGTCAAGACCGAGTATAGTTTTCACTCTGCGTCGGGGTCAAAATCATCAGGAATATCGATGTTTGAAGATACCGATTGAACATCATCAAGATCATCGAGACGTTCGATAAGACGAAGTGCCTTCCGTGTGCCGTCCTCGTCGAGGTTCATCGTCGCGTCCGGGACCATGGTGATTTCCGCCATCGAGTGGGAATAATTCTTTTCCTGCAGGGCCGAGAGCACCGCTTCAAAATCATCGGGAGCGGTAATAACCTCTATGAACCCGCCATCGTTTGTAACATCCTCAGCCCCGGCATCCAGCGCTATTTCGAACAGCTCATCAAAGGAGATCCCCTCTCCGTCAAGGCTGATAACCCCTTTTCGCTGAAAGAGGTAGGAAACACAACCGGTTTCACCGAGACTGCCACCTCCTTTCGTCAGGATACTCCGAACATCTGCAGCGGTCCTGTTTTTATTATCGGTGAGCGTATTGATGAGGATGGCAACTCCACCGGGACCGTATGCTTCGTAGGTAAGTTCGGTATAATTCACCCCTTCCAGATCGCCGGTCCCTTTCTTGATTGCACGTTCGATATTGTCTTTGGGCATGTTCGCGGCCCGTGCTTTAATGGCCGCGGTCCTGAGGCGGGGATTGCCATCTTCATCACCACCACCCATACGGGCAGCAACGGTAATTTCCGTGATAAGCTTGGTAAAGATCTTACCCCGCTTTGCGTCTGCGGCGCCTTTTTTATGTTTGATGGAAGCCCATTTACTGTGGCCGGACATAGGTTCTCCTTGTTATTGATTTCATTTGAATTGAATTTAGCATATAGAAAAAACAGCTGTCAAGCTGAGGACCCCGCGGCTACTGAATCATCTGATTCATGGCCATATAAGTGTGATGATTTCCTCCGGAACAGATTCCAGATCATCCAGGAGTTCGAGCAGGAGATTATTCATGATGAAGGTACCCTCCCGGGTAAGCGCCTTTCCGTCCTCTTTCAGATAACCCTTCTCTTTCCAACTGTTCATCCGCGGATAAATGCGGGATAATACCTCATTTCCGAACCGCAGTTCCAGATTCTCCCAGGAAATACCCGATGTAAGTCGAAAGCCCATCATGAGGTTTTCGAAGAGGAATTCCTTTTTCGATAATGATTCAGCTTTCCCCCCCGGGATTGTACTCCGGAACATACCCCAGAGAGATTCTTCCCCTTCAAGAAACAGAGCAAAACTTCGGGGTACTTCAAGGCGCAGGACCTCTTTTCTACCCTGCTTATCTATTCCGGGAAGAGTGGAAGCTCCCGAGGGTCCGCAACCCAGGTAGGGGTCCATCCGCCAGTATCCTAAATTGTGCCGGCAGGCTTTTCCCGGTTTACTGTAATTGGATAATTCATATTTTTCATATCCGGCAGCCAGGAGCATTTCCTCTGCCTGCTCCAGCAGGATACGAACTTTCCCTTCAGCAAGAGGGATGATCCGGCCTGAACGCACACGGGTAAAAAAGGGGGTCTCCTCCTCAATCTGCAGCCCATATATTGAAATATGGTCCGGTTCAAATTCCAGTATTTTTTGAATGTCAGCTTCAAACAGCTCTTTTGTCTGATCCGGGATCCCGGTTATCAAATCGAGACTCAAATCCCCCTTCCATGATTCTTTTATCAATTCAATGGCTTTGAGAGAATCCTCCCTGTTCCCGGTACGTTCGAGCAATTCAAGGATTCCGTTATCCATGCTCTGTATTCCAAGGCTGAGACGGGTAACCCCGGATTCATTGGTTATTGATAAAAAGTCCGGTGTAATACTTTCGGGATTTGCCTCGATAGACCATTCTACCGGGGCATTACGTGTCATGGATTGTAGACTATCCAGGA